>JAZNOI010000045.1:0-17169 GCA_045580755.1 Eubacteriales bacterium
GGGAGAAACCATCTCATACGCGAACCCCCAAACCTCATTGCATTCGGTTCGGGGAACCCCTACACGCCGAAGTTTTCTCCCCGACACCCCACATCCTTGGCTGGCGAAGATATTATATTATTTGAAACCGTTTATAAAAACGGGGCGTCGAGGACTGGACAGTGCAGTATGATAGTATACAGGTAGTGCAAGAGGATTGTATACAGTTTTGTGATATAATAAAGGCAAGAAAATGACCACAAAGGAGGTTATTGAAATGCCTTGGAAGGACAAAACTGTGGAAGAATTAAGAAAAGAATTTGTAGAGGCAGCAAAGACCTCAAAAAATTTCAGCTCACTCTGCCGAGAGTTTGGCATAAGTCGAAAAACAGGCTACAAGTGGGTTGAAAGGAACAATCAAACTTGCTCAATGTCAGACCGAAGCCACGCTCCGTTTCACATTCCCGGTAGGACGCCTGCCGAAATCGAAGAAGCGATCTTACAAGTCCGTGCCGACAATCCCGAATGGGGTGCAAAAACGATCTTGAAAGTGCTTGAAAACAACGGATACACCGATCTGCCTTGCATTCGAACTGCCAACAATATCTTGCAAAGAAACGGTTGTATCAGCGAAACAGAGTCGCAAAAGCGCAAAGAGTTTTTGAGGTTTCAACGAGAACATTGCAACGAGCTTTGGCAGACCGATTTCAAAGGAGATTTCCTTTTGCTCGACGGTACGCGCTGCTTTCCCCTTGACATCATAGACGACTGCTCACGCTTTTGTCTGTGCATAGATGCCAAGGAAAAGGCAGGAGGCATAATCCCATCGTTTGAGGCAGTATTTAAGCAATATGGGCTTCCCAAGGCTATTTTATCCGACAATGGAGGCGCATTTTCAGGTTTTAAGGGCGGTTATACACTCTTCGAGCGTTGGCTGATGGATTTGGACGTGCTTCCGATCCACGGTCGACCGTTGCACCCTCAAACGCAAGGAAAGATAGAACGTTTTCATCGCACGATGAAGAACGAGCTTCTCAAAAGGAATGCCTTTCTCGACCTTGCCGATGCGGATAAGCACCTTAAAGAATGGCGTACCAAGTATAACGAGATCAGACCGCATGAGGCGATCGATATGCGTTGTCCTGCGGACATTTACATACCGAGTGAGAGGAACTATTCCGACACAATAAAGCCGTATGAGTACAGCGGATTGCATCGTACTCTCAAGGTTAATTACAAGGGTTATCTGAGATTTGATAGCAAAGTATTTTACTTAAGTGAATCCATGGTAGGAGCAGAATTAGAGTTGCGTCCGGAGGGCGCGGATTTTGCGTCGCTTTGCTACCGCAACTACAAGATCGCGGAGATTGATCTGCGGACCGAGGAACTGCTCAACCGCCGCATTTCGCGTCTCAATTGAGTTGCGAAACGCTTTTGGAAGCCTCTCTCCGCTACGCTCCGTTCGGCTTCCAAAAGCGTTGATTTAAACAAATGCAAAACTGTTACCAATCCTCTTGCACATTTGTTTACAATCTTGCTCTTGACAGAGGACGCTGGTCCCTACGGATAAAGATTATTAAATATTAAAAGTTTTGGCTGGAGTCAAGAGGGCGCTTTTACAAAAGCGCGCCTTTTGGGGGGTCCGGGGCGAAGCCCTGACTGTTTGTACTCATTAAAAAAACGCGACAGCGTTTTTTATTTTTTTAGCGGACTGTCGAGTCGGTATCGAATAAAGATATTGCATAGACAAAAACAAAAAAGCCCTCGCGGTCGCGAAGGCTTTTTAATGTTATGATATTAACCCAAGTCGATAGTTCTGTTGTAGTGTTCCTGATACCATGTTCTGTATGCGCCCATTGTGTAGTAGAAGTTAGCTTCACTGCTTGTGATCGCTTTTACATAGTCGATCTTGTTTGTTGCGATAACGATCGATCTGAGGTAGGACGCCATATCCATTGTATCGGTAGGAACGAAGTTCTTTGCGTTTTCAAAGAATTCGGGAGAGAGCTTCTGGATCTCTGCGATTGCTTCATCGAAAGTAGCATCGATTGTAAATGTGGGTTTCGGATTTTCTTCGTCGGGATCGGGTTCGACAGGTTCGGGAGGAGTGGGAGAGTAATAGAATCCGAGATAGGGACTCATTACTGCTTCGTGGTTAGTGTTCTTAGCGTTCTGCCATTTGTTTGCGCTGAGGAACTTCCACTCGTCGTTCATATCGTCAGAGGGCATAAGAAGATACATATTACCTACGTTTTCGATGTCCATAGCATAGGTGTCTGTCAACTTTGTAACGACGTCTTCACCGTTTACGGAGCTTACGGAGTAGTGGATGTCTTTAATGCCGTACATAAAGATGTTTGCCAACTGAGCGTCTGTGTAGAGGCACTTAAGAACTTCCATACAACGTGTGGTATTTTCCGTGTATTTGCTTACAACGTAACCTGAGTTAAATACGTTTTCGTTTGTAGCAAGAGGTCTTGAGTAAACGGATACGTAGTAATCAACGCCGTCGATCGTAACGTATTTGAAACCGAATTCGTCCTGTTTATAGTTGCCGTAGTCTTTCCAGTATGTAGGAGAAAGGGTAACGTCGCCTTCAATTATTGTAGCCGCAAATTTTGCATCTTTGTTTTCTTCGGTCTTTTCTACGAAGATGTTTTCGCGGTTAAGAAGGTTGTATTCTGTCATCCAAGCCTGGAAATCACTGGAGCTGAAGAGGTTACCGGGATGAAGCGGGCTGGGAACGTAGTTCTTAGCGTCAACCTTGCCCGAGCTTGTGAGCGAGGTGCCGAGATAAGAACCGATGATAGATTCGGTGTTGTCCCAGTAAATAACGGGAGCTTCGATGTCGCCGAGGAAGGGAACAACGTCAGCTTCTCCTGCCTTAACTTCTCTGAGGAAGAGAGAAATGGAAGCGAGGTCCTTCATCTTTTCGGGGTTGTATTCGTATTTGTCAACCAACTCTTTGTTCAAAAGAAGGTATTTATAAGCATTCTGTCCACCAAAAATGGTGTTGTTGAATATACCGTATGTCTGACCGTCAACCTTAGCGGAGCGGAGCAAGTAGGGATAAACGTAGGAGTAAAGGAGTTTGCCTGTTTCAGCGAGGTCGTCGTCGAGGGGAGCGAGTTGTCCGCCGGAGAAGTCTTCGCTGTGAGCAAGATTATAGAAGGTCTCGAATGAATGAACGAGGAAAATGTCCATCTGGTTTTCCTTGACTTCGGGATACTTGTTTTCATCAGAAGCATCCTTTTTGGTCTCGGCCTTTTCCTCTTCGGGAAGCTCAACGCCTGCATCCAAAGCAGCTTCCTCTTCTTCAGCCTTCTTTTTCTGTTTTTCAAGTATGTCGAAAACTACGTCTTCGTACTCATCTTCGGGGATGAGCTTGAGAACGACTCTCGTGTTATATTGAGATTCGGTGATGGCACTGAAAGCTTTCTGAACTTCTTCAACTTGTTTTTGCGTGGTCGTGCCTTCCGTGGGTGCGTAAAGAGTGATCGTTACGGGTTCGATTTCGGCATCTGTCTTGATAAGATCTGCATCTTCCTCTTCTCCGGATGAGCTACAACCTGTGCAGAAGAGCGAAATGCACATAACAAGTGCCAAAAATAATGCCAACAATGATTTTTTCACTGTCTTGTTCCTCCTAAAATTAAGCGAGTATTGTGTTTTTATACGGTCATTCAAACATCTGAAATTATCTGAACATACAATACATATTATAACTCAACGGAAATAATATGTCAAGGTGATTTTCCGATGTCTTGAACCGAATTTGTAAAAGAGATATTAACTTAATTTGAAAATAAATTTCTTAAGGGGCATCGTGTTGCCCGTTATCTCACTCGAGATAGTCGCGGAGTCTCTTTGAACGGCTGGGATGACGGAGCTTGCGGAGTGCTTTTGCCTCGATCTGGCGGATACGTTCACGGGTGATGTTGAACTCTTTTCCGACTTCTTCGAGCGTGCGCGATCTTCCGTCCTCAAGACCGAAACGGAGTTTTAAAACACTTTCTTCTCTGGGAGTGAGCGTTTTGAGAACCTCGTTCAGCTGTTCGCGGAGAAGGGTATAGCTTGCGGCATCTGCGGGAGCGGGAGATGCGTCATCGGGGATAAAATCACCGAGGTGGCTGTCTTCCTCCTCCCCGATAGGAGTTTCAAGTGATACGGGATCCTGAGCGATCTTCATGATCTCGCGGATCTTTTCGGGGCTCATATTCATAACTGCCGCAATTTCTTCAGGAGTTGCCTCGTGTCCGTTTTCCTGGAGGAGCTGACGGGAGATCCTGCTTACCTTGTGTATCGTTTCAACCATGTGTACGGGAATTCTGATCGTTCTTGCCTGGTCGGCGATAGCTCTTGTGATAGCCTGTCTTATCCACCAAGTAGCGTACGTTGAGAATTTATATCCCTTTCGATAGTCGAATTTTTCGACTGCTTTCATGAGACCGAGGTTGCCTTCCTGTCTAAGATCGAGGAAGAACATACCCTTGCCTACGTAACGTTTTGCAATACTGACGACAAGACGGAGGTTTGATTCGACAAGTTCCTTTTTTGCCGCCTCGTTACCGTTGGTCATCATTTCGGCAAGTTCGAGCTCGCGGTTTGCGTCAAGTAACGGAACTTTTCCGATCTCTTTCAAGTACATTCTTACGGGGTCATCGATAGCCAAGCCTTCCTGAGAGAGCATTTTTTCCATGTCTTCTGCACTCTCGTACTGCTCAACTTCCGTCTGGATCTCGCCGAATTCGGGTGTGTCGAGGTAGCCGGTAACTTCAACGCCCGCACTTTCAAGTGCTTCGTAAAGCTTTTCTATCTGTTCAAGATCGTAATCAACGTCCTCGAGTTCTTCCATGATCTCGGTGTTGGAGATAGAACCCTTTTGTTTAGCCTTTTCAACGAGTTCTTTGAGGTTGAATTTCTTTTCGCCTTTTTCTCCGTTGTCCAATTTGCTTTCTTCGTCTGTGTTTTCAGATACTTCAGCATTCTCTTTTTTTGCCTTGGCAGTTCTCTTTCTCTTGGGCTTTTCTTCCTTTTCGGGAGCATTATCCAAGAGGGCATCAGCCATAGCTTCGAGATCCGCTTCGTTTTCTGCGGAAACTTCAAGAGCAGCCTTTTTAGTTGCTTTATTCTTTTCTTCCACCATTTTTGTTTCTCCTGATATATGAATTTTTATTTATTTTCGTTTCGCTTAGCATTTATTATATCGGCAAGTGTTGCCGTCGCCTTGTTTTTTTCGGACTTAAGCACTTTTATACAGTCGTATAGCTCTTCCTCGCCATTTTTCGACACCTTGTTTCTTTTCAGTACGATCGACGTTATCCTGCCCATTTCGTCGGCGGAAAACTCGCTTCCGAGAAGTCCGTAGTCGAAAGATGATTCATCGTTGTAGAGTTCGAGCGTTTTCTCGAACACTTTTTTGCCGAACGCGGTGAAAAAGTCATCGGGCGAAAGCTCGCAAGTGCCGTCTTTTACCCTTTTCAGCAACTCGGGGTAGGTTAGTATAATGCTTAAGATCGATTCCTCAGCCGATGCAGCCCTGACGTTTTTAACGTAATCGGGGTTGATCCTGTCGCCGAAACCTGCGCTTTCGAGCATTATCTTTTTGCTCTCTCCCTTTTGGTTTTCTTTGATGAGCTTTTTGATCTTCTTGTCAACGTCGTATTTTAAGCTGTCTTTCGTAACTTCGAGCTTTTCCGATACTTTTGCTATATATACCTCTCGCTCAACTGCAGACGTAACGTTTGAGATAATATCGGTTATTTGCGAGATCGCTTTGAGCTTTTCGGGCGTTTGGCTGACGTCGAATTTTGAAAGAATGGAATCGAACTTGTGATCAAAGTGCGTTTTGCTCTCGTCAAGCAGCCGCTTAAAGCGAGCCGCGCCAAATTTTTTGATGTATTCGTCGGGGTCTTTGGCGTCCTTCATTTTTAAGATCTTGACGTCGAGACCGACCTCGCCGAGCAATTTAAAAGCTTTGTCGGCGGCACGTTGGCCCGCATCGTCGCTGTCGTATGCGATAACGACGCTCTTGGTATACCTCTCCATAATGCGCGCCTGCTCGGGAGTGATAGCCGTTCCGAGCGTTGCAACTGCGTTCGAAAATCCGGCACCGTGCAGTGCGATAACGTCCATATAACCTTCGCAAAGGATTATCCTGTCCGCACAGTCTTTACGCGCATAGTTCAGGGCGAACAGATTTTTCGATTTTTTAAAGACGGGGGTATCGCTTGAGTTCAAATATTTAGGGAGCGAGTCGTCGAGCACACGTCCGCCGAAAGCAACGACGTCGCCTTTCGTATCGATAATGGGAATTATTACTCTGTTTCTGAAAAGGTCGAAGGGCTTACCGGTTTTTTTGCTTATTCCGCAAAGGAAGCCTGCCACCATTTCTTTTTCGGTGAAACCGTTTGACCTCAGATGGTTAGTGAGGGCAGAAAAACTGTTGGGCGCAAATCCCATGCCGAACCGTTTTATAAGCGCCGAAGAAAACTTTCTTTTTTGCAGGTATGCGGCGGCTTCTTTGCCTTCGGGCGATATCAACATGTTGTGGAAAAACTTTGCGGCAACCTTGTTCATTTCGAGAATCCTTGCCGAGCGTATGTGCCTCTGCTCGTCCTCGGTGTCGCGCGGAATGGTAATGCCCACTCTTTTAGCAAGAAACTCGAGAGCGCCAACGTAATCGAGGTTTTCCATTTTCATAATAAAGGTTACGACGTCGCCGCCCGAGCCGCAACCGAAGCAATAACACGTTTGTGTGTTCTTAAATACGGTAAAAGAGGGCGTTTTTTCGCTGTGAAACGGGCAAAGACCGATGAGATTTGAGCCTGCGGGTTTCAAGTTAACGTATGAAGATACGACCGTCTCAATATCGTTTCTGAATTTTATCTCTTCAATAACAGCCGGCGGTATTCTCATATTATCTCCTCCTTTTCCGTGAAAAATCAACAATTAAGCGAAAAAATGGTTCTATTTCCACATTTTCGGCAAAAATATGTCCTTGTATTTGTTGAGTGCGTATCTGTCGGTCATACCTGCGATATAGTCGCAAACGACCCTTTCAACTCCCTCTTCGTCTATCTGTTTTTTAAATTCGGATCCCATTTCCTCGGGATGCTTTACGAAATACTCGTACATTCTGCCCAGCATCGCATCGACTTTTATTTCCTCGCCCTTTGCAACGGGGTTCGTATAAACGTTTGCAAAAAGGAACGAACGGAGCTTGTTTGTGGCATCGCCGACCGTAGATTCCATGGTTATTTCGTTTTTGCCCTCGCTCGCGTCAACGACTGCGGCAACCATACTTGCGATCCTTTCGCTGCTCGTGTTTCCGAGTATTTCGCGCAGTTCAACGGGTATGTCGCTCGGGTGCAGAATCTTTGCGCGTTCGGCATCGTCGATATCGTGGTTTATATAAGCGATTCGATCGGCAAATTTAACGATCACTCCTTCAAGCGTGGATGCAACGTTGTTTCCCGAGTGATTTAGTATGCCGTCGCGCACTTCCCAGGTCAGATTTAGGCCGAGTCCGTCGTTTTCGAGCTTTTCAACGACCCTGAGGCTTTGCTTATAGTGGGTAAAGTCGGGAGAATAGCATTTTTGGAGCAGCCTTTCGCCCGCATGTCCGAACGGCGTGTGTCCGAGGTCGTGTCCGAGTGCTATGGCTTCGGTGAGATCCTCGTTAAGTCTGAGCGCACGTGCAATCGTTCGGGCGATCTGTGTAACCTCGAGCGTATGGGACATTCTCGTTCTGTAATGGTCGTCCTCGGGGCCGAGGAAGACCTGCGTTTTGTGCATAAGTCGGCGGAAAGCTTTGCTGTGCGTAATGCGGTCTCTGTCTCTTCCGAACTCGGTTCGTATAGGACACGGGGGAATAGGGAGGTCTCTGCCTCTCGTATTCTCGGTAAGAAAGGCAAATTCCGACAGGGTTACTCTTTCTCTTGCATACATATATTCGCGGATATTTTCCATTTTACCACCTCCGATGAAGTGCACAAAAAATCATAAAGAATGTATATATAATATACGCAAAAAAAACAAAAAATCCTTCTTTTTGAAAAAATTAGCCGAATAAGCGGAAAAGCGTTGTCGAATAAGACAAAACACTATGAAATTCGACTCTATAAACCTATATCTTTCGTTTGCAGACCTTAACAAAAGGGTATAATCAAAAAACATTAAAATTTTTTGTTGGAGTCAAGAGGGCGCTTTTACAAAAGCGCGCCTCTTGTCAGGGTTCGGGGCGAAGCCCTGACTGCTTGTGTTTTTTATTCGGTAATATAGAGCTCACATTCCCAAGGGGAAAGAGTTTTATCGTTTCTTTCGAGCAAGGGGGAGTTGGCGGTGTTGGCGATAACTCTCTTCCATTTATATTTTTTAAGCTCCAAAGGGAGTGAGAATTCGGCATTTTCACCCGAATAGTTCGCTATTACAAACATTTTTTCATTCTCGTATTCGCGTGTATATGCAATTATCTTATCGTCGTTTTCGAGATAATATTTCAGATTGCCGTAGATCGTTACTTTATGTTCTTTTCTAAGTTTAATAAGATCTTGATAGAACTTAAATACGGATCTGTTTGAGTTTCTGTCTTTTTCGAGGTTTATATCTTTATAGTTGGGATTGACTTTCAGCCAAGGGGTGCCCGTTGAAAATCCCGCATTATTGCTGTCGTTCCACTGATAGGGCGTGCGCGCATTATCTCGGCTGAGGGGCGCCATAATATCCATAGCTTCCTCTTTCGTAACGCCGTTCTGAATCAATGCGTAATAATCACCTATTGCGTATCGGCAGTTGTAGTCCTCGATCGAGTCGTATCTGACGTTCGTCATACCGATCTCTTCGCCCTGGTACATAAAGGGAGTGCCGGGGGTAGTGTGCATAAGAGTTGCGAGCAAGGCAGCCGATTCGTAACGGTAATTTTTATCGTCGCCGTATTTTGATACCTGTCTCGGTCTGTCGTGGTTCGAAAGAACCTGTACTGCCCAGCCGTTGTTTTCGCATACCAACGCCCATTTTGACTGAATATCTCTGTATTTGAAGGCGTCAAAGCGTTTTCTTTTTCTTCCCGCGAGCTCGGGGTGGTAAACCATATCGAGTTCCTGTCTGCTTTCTCCGACGAATTCGAGTGCATTGGAAGAATTAACTCCCGATGCCTCTCCGACGGTCATACAGTCGTCGCGGTAAAATACTTCGGTGTAGAGCTCGTGGAGGATCGGATGAATACCGTCGACGATGGTACACATGTTCGGGTCGAGGATATATCCGTTTATATCAAGCTTGGGGTCTCCGGGATAGTCGGTGTCTTTGAATACTGTAGGTTTTTTCAGTCTGGTAATAATATCAAGTCTGAATCCGTCTATTCCAATATCGAGCCAGCGGTTGAGCATGGCGTAGACGTCTTTTCTCAGGGGTTCGTATTCCCAATTGAGATCGGGCATTTTTTTCGAATATTGGTGCAAATAATATTCGCCCGTCGTTTCGTCAAATTCCCAAGCGGAGCCGTTACCCTCTCTGAAACGGTTTCCCCAGTTGTTAGGCTCGCTTCCGTCTGCTTTGGGCGGCTGCCATATATAATAATTTCTGTATGGGTTATCTTTCGATTTTCTCGATTCTTTAAACCAACGGTGCTCGTCAGAGGTGTGATTGAGTACCATATCCATAATAACTTTTATACCCATGGAATGCGCTTTGTCGAGCAATTCTTTGAAATCGTCCATAGTGCCGTAGTCGGAGTCTATAGACTCATAGTCGGAAACGTCGTAACCGTTGTCTATCTTTGGCGAGCTGTATAAGGGGGTAAACCAAATACAGTTGATCCCCAGTTCTTTTAATACGGGTAGGTTTGACATAACTCCCCTAAGGTCTCCGATCCCGTCTCCGTTCGAATCGCAAAAGCTTTTGCAGTATATTTCGTATACTACTGCCTCTTTCCACCACTGTTTTTTCACAAAAACGCCACCTTTCTATACATCATATATTCTAATGGTTTTCGGATTTGTTGTCAAATATTTTTTTTTGCTTGAATTATCACTTTGAATGTGTTATATTGGAGATAATAATTAGAGAACAAATGATAAACGGGAGCTTGAATTATATGTATAACGAATGGTCTCTTGATGTGTTTTACAAGGGAATCGACGATCCCGAGCTTGATAAAGATATTGCAAGGCTCGATATGCTGAACGGAGAGTTCAAAAGAGTTATGTCAGAGGTCTCTTCGCACGAGCCCGCTTCCGTTTTGCGTAAGATAATGGAAGTCAAGGAAGCGATAAACTTCGTAGCTTTTAAGCTTAACGTTTTTTTGAGACTGCGCAGAAGTGCGAACAATATGGATAAAGAGGGCGACCCTTACAGAGCACGTATGCAGATACTTAATACTGCGTGCACCAAGGAAGAGGTCCGTTTCAAGCAATACGTCGGCGAAATAGAAGATCTCGACCGAGTATTGGAGTCGGACGATCTGCTTAGAGAATATAAATTCTTTTTCAACCGTATGAAAAAATCGATCGAGCATACGCTGCCCGAGGGAGAAGAGTACGTTTTTTCCCGTGTCGGCAGTTCTTGTGCGGCTTGGAGTGAACAGTATTCGTATCTTATGTCCCACACCGAGTGCGACGTTTTGGGCGAGAAAAAGACCATGAACGGTCTGCAGCCTTTGTTTAAAAGCCCCGATCCCAAAATCAGAAAGGCGGCTTATGAGGCTGAAATTGAAAATTACCCCCGTATAAAAGATGCGCTGGCTTATTCTCTGAATACTATAAAAAAGCACGTAAATACCGAAGCTGCCCTTCGCGGTTACGAATCGCCTCTCGAAATGTCGCTCGATGAAGCGAATCTAAAAAAAGAAACGATTGACGCTATGTGGTCGGCTATTATCGATTTCTTCCCCAAGTGCAGACAGTATTTGAAACACAAGGCTAAGCTTTTGGGTTATGAAAACGGACTTCCGTGGTATGAAATGTACGCCATTGTGGGCAAGCGGACGGAAAAGACTTATACTCCCGAAGATACCCATAAATATTTGGTCGAGCAATTTGCGCATTTTTGCACCGATATGTCCGATATGATGGACAGGGCGTTCAAAGAAAATTGGATAGATTTTTATTCGAGACCGGGTAAATCGGGAGGCGCTTTCTGTTACGGACTTCCGTATTTTAAGCAGAGCAGGATACTCACGAATTATGCGAATAATTTCAGCTCTATAAACACTCTTGCACACGAGCTCGGACATGCGTTCCACGCTATGCACATGCAGAATAAAAGGCCGTTTAACCGCATAAACCCGCTTCCGCTGTCAGAAACAGCATCCACCTTTAACGAGGTGTTCTTTATGACGGACGCCATAAAAAGAGCAGAGGGCGATGAAAAGATCGCTCTCATCGACAAACAGCTCGTTGACTTTATTATGGTCGTTCCCGATATGTACACGAGGTTCAAGTTTGAGGACAGTGTTTTCAGAGCGAGGGAAGAAGGCAGATTCCTGTATTCAAAAGAGCTTGACGGACTTATGCTCGACATTCAGAAAGAGGTGTACGGAGATAGTCTGGATAATGACTTTTTGCATCCGTATATGTGGTGCGTAAAGAACCACCACTATTCCATAACTCGCAGTTATTACAATTTTCCGTATTCTTTCGGAGCTCTTTTCGCAAGAGGACTTTATGCAAAATACGAGGAAGAGGGAGACGCATTTATCCCTAAATACCGCCGTATGCTCGGGGAAGCGCCGGTCCACAACGTTGAAGAAACGGCAAGAATATGCGGAATCGACGTTACCGATCCCGATTTTTGGAAAAAGTCTTTAAAGAGTGTGGAAAAACAAATAGACGATTTCATAGAATCCACAAGCAAATAAAAAATTTATCCGCCTGTTTAACAGCTGTAAACAGGCGGATAAATTTTTATGTATTGTCAAGTGCCGGCTCAACCAAAACGTTGTTCTGTTTCCACGTTCCGGAAATATAGTAAGACTGACCGTATGCGCCTTTTCGGACTATTACGGTAAACTTGTCGCCGGGATAATAGAAATTGTATTCGTCTTCGGTTACGTTGATCTCCACGGTTTTGTCGTTTAAGTACACATCCAAAAAATACTCTTTGCCGAAAAGAGCGGAATCGGTCTCCGTCCGTTCCTCGACTGTAGCCGGAGTTAATTTAGGCGGATTACAGTCGAGAGAGTAGTTCAGATTCTTGTTTACAATAACCGACATACAGAAAAATACGATAAATAACGCGCAGATGACCGTGGCGTTTTTTGCATACCCCGTTATTTTTTTAAAGCAAAGCTTTCTTTTTTTCATAACGGCGTAGAGGGCGACGGCGGCAAGACCGTCGATCAGTGCAAGAATGTTTATCATAGTCGAATCAAAAAGAAGAATACGTTGGGAATACGAGAAAAGTTGCATAAGGTAGTATACCGTCGTAACCAAAAGCCCGAAGGCGTACCCTTTTTTGATGAATACAAGCAGCAATAAAAACAGAGAAACGATAAACAACAGCGTTTCGATCAAAACCTTTGGTGCAGTTTCCGAAAAGAAAAACGGAAGCCAGGGGCAGACTGCAAGAACGGATAATATGATTTGCGAAAAAAGCTTGGTTTTTTTCTCGCCCAGCCAAATAAGGACGGGGAAACAGACGGTCGTGTATACCGAAAAAGAAATCTTCAGTGCCGTTTCGAGTTCGGGGAAGAACAAAAGCGATACTGCCGAAAGTGTCAGCATTATACAGCCGATCACGTTAAAGATCAGTGGTATTTTTTTGGTAAAACGATTGTATGCAAGATCCATTTCTGATTTCTCCCCGTCATTTTTGTATATTATACCATTTAATGTGCGATAATTCAATCGGTTATATTAAATATCTTTATCGCATAAATAAATGAATCGTCAAAAAAAGATCATATACAACATATAAATGATATGATCAATTAATTAAGACGGATAATTGATGCAAAACAGTTTTTTGTTGACACAACAACAATTTAATGGTATAATAGAAAAAACTATTGATTATTTGCAGAAAAAGGAGCACGTTTATGAAAGAATATATAATCGTTACAGATTCGGCGTGTGATATTAAACCTGAAATATTGGAAAAATGGGGAGTCGGCTTTTGCAGTCTGACTTTCAGATTTGAGGGAGACGAAAAAGAGTATTCGAACTTTGATATGAGCGCTCTCGATTTTTATAACAAGATGAGAGAGGGCGGTGCCGCAAAGACTGCCGCCGTAAACGTAGAAGGTTTTAAGACTGTATTTGAAGAATACGTTAAGCAGGGAAAAGACGTTCTTTACCTCGGTTTTTCTTCGGGACTCAGCACGACTTATAACTCTGCAAGACTTGCGGCTCAGGAGTTGAACGGTGAGTATACCGAAAATAAGGTCGTTACGGTTGACACCCTTTCCGCATCTGCGGGTTTTGGACTTTTGCTTTATTTGACTGTAAAGAAGAAGGCAGAGGGGGCGTCGATAGACGAGGCGGCAAAATATGCGGAAGATCTTATACCCCATCTTTGTCATTGGTTTACCGTTGA
This sequence comes from Eubacteriales bacterium, assembly GCA_045580755.1. GTDB lineage: Bacteria > Bacillota > Clostridia > Oscillospirales > CAG-272 > RGIG1995. The sequence goes on from JAZNOI010000045.1 coordinate 13,513, forward strand.
CGATCTTATGTATCTGAAGCGCGGTGGAAGAATAAGCCCCACCGTTGCGTTTGTCGGAAACGTGCTTGGAATCAAGCCCGTTCTTCACATGGATAACGAAGGACATCTTATAAACGTTTCGAAAGTAAGAGGAAGAAAGACGTCCGTTGAAGCTCTTGCACGCAAATATGACGAGCTTGCTTTGACACCGAACGAAGGAACAGTGTTTATTTCGCATGGCGATTGCCTTGCAGATGCCGAGTACCTTGCATCGATCATCAAGAACAAGTACGGTGTCGAAACTGAGATCATCACCGACGTGGGTCCCGTTATCGGAGCACATACCGGTCCCGGAGTTCTTGCATTCTTCTTTGTAGGTAAAGAGAGATAAATCGTTTTTCACACAACAATATTTGATCACAGAGGATAGAAGTTATGTTGAAATCAGATATGGATAAGACCAAGTCGGCAGAAAACGGCGCAGTTGAAGCCGGGGCAGAGGAGAAAAAAACTGCCGAAAAGAAACCCGTCGAAAAGAAACCTGCTTCAAAAAAGAGCACGGAGATCAAAGCTCCGAATATGGCGGCGGTTAAGGCAACAGTCGAAAAGATCATTAAAACTCCGATCAAGAAGGCGACTTCAAAAAAGAGTACAGCCCCCAAAAAGAGTGCGCCTAAAAAGAAGAAGACGACAAAAAAACTGACCGAAGCTTTTGATTTTAAGTCGATCGGTGGATTTTTGTTGAAGAAAATGGCTTTTGGCGGCGCGGCAAGGCTCAGATCAAAGGCTGATGAAGTAAATAAACTCAACGTTTTCCCCGTTCCCGACGGTGATACGGGAGATAATATGAGAATGACGATCGAAGCGGGTATAGCGGCGGTCGAAAATATGGATTCTGACGATATTGCATCGGTAATGAAGACCATTTCTCACGGTATGCTTTTGGGTGCTCGAGGAAATTCGGGTGTAATCCTTTCCCAGTTCTTTGCAGGCGTTGCAAAAGGACTTGAAAAGTCGGACAATGCCGACGTTGCTACCATGGGTAATGCTCTCCAGATGGGTGTTGACAGAGCGTATACTTCAGTAATGAACCCTGCCGAGGGAACGATACTCACGGTTGCACGCGAGTCGGTCGAGTATGCGGTAAAACGTATTACTCCCCAGAGCACGATCAGAACTCTGTTCGGCGATCTCGTAAAAGAGATGTATGCTTCGTTGGAGAGAACTCCCGAGGCTTTGGCTGTATTGAAAGAGGCGGGCGTCGTTGACAGCGGCGGAGCGGGCTTGTTCTATATTATGGACGGCTTCAACAGAGTGCTCAACGGCGAACAGGTTTCGCTCGAGTTGCCTATGGATCTGCCTAAGGTGTCAACTTCTCCCGATACTTCCGCATTCGGACCCGACAGCGTTATGGAGTACGGTTATTGCACCGAGCTTCTTATTCAGCTTATGAATTATAAGACCAACGTAGAGAAGTTTGACATAGAGAAATTAAAAGCTTTTCTTGCCGGTGTCGGTGACTCGGTCGTTGCTTTCAAGACCGAGAGTATTGTAAAGATCCACGTTCATACGTTGACTCCCGAGATCGTGCTTGCACATTGCCGTTCTTTCGGTGAGTTTTTGACGATCAAAATAGAGAATATGTCTTTGCAGCACACGGAAATGGGGGCAAAGAAAGAGGAAGAAAAGCCCGTCGAAGAAAAGGCTGAAGAATATATCCCCGAAAAAAAATACGGAATCGTTGCAGTTGCAAACGGTCCCGGGATCGAAGCGCTTTTCACAGATCTCGGAACAGATGCGATAGTAGAGGGCGGGCAGACACAAAATCCCTCGACAAATGATTTTCTTGATGCATTTGCAAAGGTATCTGCAGAGCATATATTCGTGTTCCCCAACAACGGTAATATAATTATGGCGGCACAGCAGGCTGCCGAAATATACGATAAGGCAAAGATCCACGTTATTCCGAGTAAAAACCTCGGAACCGGGTACGTCGGACTTTCTTCGATCGATGTTGGTGCCGAAACGGCAGAAAGCATTTTGGAAAGCATCGACGAGGCTATGAAGAGAGTAAAGGCGGGATACGTATCTCCCTCGATAAGAGACGCTGAGATGAACGGCGTACATATCAATTCGGGCGATACTATCGGCATTATCGAAAAGAAGATAGTGCTTGCCGATGCCGACAGACTGACAGCATCCGAAAAGCTTGCATCAATGCTTCTTGACGAGGACGGAAAGTTTATGCTTACCGTGTTTACGGGCAAGGACGCATTGGAAGACGAGACCGCATCCCTTGAAGCCTTCCTGAAAGAAAAATATCCGTCTGCGGAAGTCTATCTCATAGACGGCGGACAGGACGTTTATCCGTACATTTTTGTGGCTGAATAATATTGCTTAAAGAACAAAAAGGGATACTTTTATGGAAGATAGGTTTAAAAGGTTTACTGTTTCGATTACAAAGATCAGGCGGAGCATTCAGCGCATAAAGGCAGAGGAAATGGCTGAATACAACTTGAAAAGTCCCCATTTATCCTGCTTATATTATCTTTACACGGAAGGTACTTTGACCGCAAAAGAGCTCTGCGATATTTGCGATGAAGACAAGGCGGCTATATCCCGTTCTATTCTCCAGCTTGAGAATGAGGAGTACGTCGTTTATCGTTCGGAAGCAAAAAAACGGTACAGAACTCCGATAGAGCTGACAGAAAAAGGAAAGCGTATCGCAAAAAGTCTCGTTGAAAAAGTGGAAAGTGTTCTTGCAAAGGTGGGAGCCGACCTTACGGAAAAAGAGAGGATCGCATTTTATGCAAATCTTGAGCTTATCAGCATAAATCTTGAAAAGCTTTGCGATTCATACGATGAATAATTTGTTCTGATTTTGAATAACGGAAAGATAACAGAAGATATATGAAAATAAAAGCAGTGTTGTTTGATCTTGACGGCACGTTGTTGCCCATGGATCTCGGAGATTTTTTTAAAGAGTATTTTAAGCTTCTTTCAGTCAAGCTTGCACCGTACGGGTATGAAGCGAAATTGCTTGTAAAAACTATTTGGGAAGGCGTTACCGCTGTCGAAAAAAACGACGGAAGCCGATTGAACAAAGAGGTTTTTTGGGAGCAGTTCGAGAAGGTATACGGAATTGAATCAAGGGAACACAGATGGGTTCTTGATGATTTTTATTTAAACGAGTTTCAGCTTTTGAAAGAGCGGTGCGGTTTTATTCCCGAAGCCTGCGGAGCGGTAAAAGAAATAAAGAAAAATGGATTACGCACTGCTGTTGCAACGAAACCGATATTTCCCGACGAGGCTATTCTCAGCAGAATGAGATGGGCGGGCGTTGACGTTGCCGATTTCGATATGTATACGTCGTACGACAACTCAAGAAGATGCAAACCCGATAAAGAGTATTATCTTGAGGTTGCGTCAAAAATGCAGCTCTCCCCCGAAGAGTGCCTTATGGTAGGAAACGACGTTTCCGAGGATATGGTGGCAAGATGTGCGGGAATGAAAGTATTTCTTATGACCGACTGTCTTATAAACACTGAACAAAAGGATATATCTTCTTATCCTTCGGGTAGTTTTGCCGATCTTTTGAAATACATTGATACGATAATATAATCATAAAAACACACCCGCCGAAGAAAAAGGCGGGTGTGTTTTTATGATATTTATGAT
>JAZNOI010000046.1:0-7722 GCA_045580755.1 Eubacteriales bacterium
GAAGAATTCTTCATCGCTGATGTTGTTAAGTTCGGCACCTGTGATGGCCTGAGAAGCATCGGTGATTATTCCGAGTTCTTTTGCAATAGCAACGGCGGTATCTTTGTGGTCGCCTGTGATCATTATGGGTCTGATAGAGGCTTTTTTGCATTCTTCAATTGCGAGCTTAACTTCGGGACGAACGGGGTCGATCATGCCTACCAAGCCTATAAAGGTGAGGTCATTTTCCAAAGCTTCGGGTTCGAATGATGCGGGAGCAGAACTGTGTTTTTTGAGTGCAGCTGCAAGAACACGGAGTGCCTTGTCTGCCTTGTTCTTGTTTTCTGCCATGATTTCTTCGCGAACCTTGTCGGTGAGGGGAAGAACCTCGCCGCCGGAAATGTATGTCGTACAACGCTTCAATATTTCATCGGGAGCACCCTTTGTATACTGTACGATAGAGCCGTTGTTGTCGTGAACGGTCGACATCATCTTTCTTCCGGAGTCGAAAGGAGCTTCGCCGATTCTCGGGTTAGCGCTCTTAAGGTCGTTTTTGTGAAGGCCGCATTCGTATGCGAAGTTAACAAGAGCACATTCGGTGGGCTCGCCGGTAGCTTTGTTTTCCGAGTCGAGTTCAGCGTCGGAGCAGAGAGCCATTGCAGTAGCGAGAAGATCTCTGTTGTCAGCAAAGTGCTCGGTTACGGTCATCTTATTCTGTGTAAGTGTACCGGTCTTGTCGGAACAAATGATCTGTGTACAACCGAGTGTTTCAACGGCAGTGAGTTTACGAATAACTGCGCTTCTTTTACTCATCTTTGTAACACCGATCGATAGAACGATCGTAACAACCGTTGCCAAACCTTCGGGTATAGCTGCAACCGCAAGGCTGATAGCTGTCATGAAGGGGTTAAGGAAGTCGGTGATCTCAGTCATTTTGCCTTTTTTGATAAACTCAAATGCAAAAATGAATACGCAAATTGCAATTACGAGATAAGTGAGGATCTTGCTGAGCTGTGAAAGCTTGATCTGCAAAGGTGTCTGTTCATTCTGTGCCTGAGCGAGCGCGTCTGCGATCTTGCCCATTTCGGTATCCATACCGGTTGCTACAACGATCGCCGTACCTCTGCCGTATACAATGGTAGAACCCATGTAAACCATGTTTTTGCGGTCGCCGAGGGGAACGTCATCGTCTCCCTTTATTTCAAGAACGTCAATGTTTTTGTTTACCGGAACGGATTCTCCGGTAAGAGCTGCTTCTTCTGCTTTAATGGATGCACATTCGATCAGTCTTGCGTCTGCGGGAACTGCATCTCCTGCTTCGAGGATGATAACGTCACCGACAACGAGGTCTTCGCTCTTAACGTGAACGAGTTCGCCGTTTCTTAAAACCTTTGACATAGCGGCGGTCATTTCTTTTAGTGCATCGATTGCTTTCTCGGCTTTACTTTCCTGGATAACACCGAGGACGGAGTTGAGAATAACAACAAACAAGATGATAAACACGTCTGTGGGCGCCTCGTTTTCGATAACTGCAACTACAGCGGAAATTGCGGCAGCAACCAAAAGAACGATTATCATGGGGTCTGCAAGCTGTTTAAGGAAGCGCTGAATGATAGTTTCTTTCTTTGCTTCAACGAGCTTGTTTTTGCCATACTTTTCGATTCGGCTTTGAGCCTCAGCGGAAGCAAGGCCTTTTTCCGACGATTTGAAGTGTTCAAATACGGCAGAAATGGGTGACAAATGAGCCTTCATTTTTTCATTCTCCTTTTATGTTTTATAAAAATTTTAAAATTTTTGTATAAAAAAAGACTTTTACCAGCAAGAATTTGCTGTAAAAGTCTTGCAAGATACATACTAAGTATCAACTGACCGAATTCGGAATAAATCGAATCGTCTTGACGATCAGTTCGCGTACATAACGGGTTACGCTCGCTACTCCCTCTTACAAATAATATTGTATCAAAATATAAAAAGGGTGTCAAGAGTTTTTTTGGTATTTTTTTGTCACATTATAATATTATAACCATAAAAACGTATTCTTGACAACGGATTATATGAGATGTATAATTTAGTAAGTATTGTAATATGGAGATTATTGATGAATACTGTGTATAGATTTGTAGCAACGTGTTTATTTGGCCTTGAAAAGCTTCTTGGAGAAGAGATAGATTCACTTGGGTACAAAAGAACAAATACCATAGACGGCAGGGTTTATTTTGAAGGTGATATTACTGCTTTTGCAAGAGCAAATATAAACCTTAGATTTGCCGAGCGTTTGTATCTGAATATCGGTTCATTTCAGGCATCTACCTTTACGGAGTTGTTTGACGGTACAAGAGATCTTCCTTGGGAAGAGTGGATAAGTGCTGAGGATGAGTTTCCCGTAAAGGGGCATGCGATCAAATCAAAGCTTTTTTCTATACCTGACTGCCAAAAGATAGTAAAAAAAGCCGTTGTTGAGAGGCTGAAAGATAAATACGGTATCGGCTGGTTTGATGAAAACGGCACCAAAAAACAGATAGAGTTTTTTATATTTAATGATACTGCAACGCTCATGATCGATATTTCGGGGGTGCCTCTCCATAAACGCGGATATAGGGCTGCTTCGGGTGGAGCACCTTTACGCGAGACGCTCGCCGCGGCAATGGCCAAATTGGCAAGACCGCGTGAGGACGTGTTGTTTTGGGACTGTTTTTGCGGCTCCGCAACTATTCCGATCGAAGCTTCAATGATCATGACCAACACCGCACCCAATATCAATAACATTTTTATTTCGGAGCAGTTTGCAAACATTTCCCATACAGTGTGGTCTGACGCAAGGGATGAAGCTTTGTCAAATATTAAGACTGATTCTTGTTTTGAAGCTTATGCAAGCGATATTGATAAAGACGTTTTAAAAATAGCTCAAAATAATATAAAAAAGGCGGGAATGGGGAAGCATATCAAATGTTTTGAAATGAATGCTTTGGATATTGAGACGTACGGCAGACGCGGAACGGTTGTTTGCAATCCGCCATACGGTGAGCGTTTATCTGATGCCGATTCAGTTTTTAAGCTGTATTCAAGTATGGGTAAAGCGTTTTCCAGACTTGATAGGTGGCAGATATACGTATTGACGAACGATGAAAACTTTGAAAGAAGATACGGCAGAAGGGCTGATAAGATCAGAAGACTTTATAACGGAATGATCAGATGCAACTATTATCAGTTTTTCAAATCAAAAATGTAAAAAAGGATGTTTTTATTTTGAAACTTATTATAGCCGAAAAGCCCAGTTTGGGGCGTAATATCGTTGCGGCAATCGGCGGGATGGCCAACAAAAACGGATATTACGAAGGAAAAGAATATATAGTTACTTGGGCGTTCGGCCATTTGTTTACGCTGGCTGATATAGAGGATTATTCCGAAACTCCAAGTAACAGTAAAAAATGGACACTTGATTCTATACCGTGTTTTCCCGAAGATTTTAAGTTTGTGTTGCGTAGAAACGCCGATAAAACTACCGACAGCGGTATTGAAAAACAGTTTAATATAATCAAATATTTGTGTAACAGACCCGACGTTGATACAATAGTAAATGCAGGGGACTCGGACCGCGAGGGCGAGATCATAATCAGAACGTGTATTATGTATGCACTTGAAGAACCGAAGGTTATCGCAAGACTTTGGTTGCCCGACCAGACCCATCAGACGATACTTGCCGGTCTGTTCCAGATGAAAGACGATTCGTGCTATGACAATCTTGCAAACGAGGGGTTTGCGCGGATGTTTATAGACTGGCTGTACGGCGTAAATCTAACTCGGTATGCAACCCTTAAAAGCGGAGCTTTTTTGAGGGTAGGAAGGGTAATAGTTCCGATCGTTAAAGCTATTTATGACAGAGATATGTCGATAAAGAATTTTGTTCCCGAAAAGTACTATGCGATTCAAAGCGTTACGGGTGCAGATGGTGAAGAGGTAGAGCTTGTCAGCAAGGAGCGTTTTCCGAAAGAAAAATTAATGGACGCCGAAGCGCTTTGTAAAAAATACAACGACGCTAAAGCTGAAGTAAAGAATGTAAAGAAAAAGCTTGAGACTGTTTCTCCGGGTAAACTCTTTTCTTTGACAAAGCTTCAGAATTTTCTCGGCAAAAAATACAAAATGCCTATGGAAACCAGCCTTGCAATTTTGCAAAAGCTGTACGAAGAAGGTTACGTTACGTATCCGAGAACGAATTCTGAGTATTTGGCTACGGCAGAAAAGGATAAGATAAACGATATTATAGCCGGTATAGCAAAAATGGGATACCCCATTTGTTTCAAGGATAAGAAAACGATTTTTGATGATAAGAAGATCGAATCACACTCAGCCTTGACACCGACTTATAAAATACCGGATAAAAACAAACTGTCTGAAAGTGAGATGCAGGTTTATTCGGCAGTATTCAGACGTTTTGTTGCTGTGTTTTGCTCGGAAGAGTGCCTTGTAAACAGATCCGAGATAAAAATAGCTGTTGGGGATTATGAAGAGTTTACCCTAAAAGGCGTTACCATGATCGAAAAAGGGTGGACTAAGTATGACGACTATACTAAGAAAGATAAGTTATTGCCTCCTTTGAAAACGGGAGATCTGATCGATACCGATTTTAAACCCGTCGAAAAAGAGACGAGCCCTCCCAAGCACTATACGATCGAGACACTGAACAATTATTTGAAGAATCCTTTTAAGGACGATAAGAATAACGCAGAAAACGAGGGTGACGAGGAAGAATACAGGGCGATCTTTGAGGGGCTTGAACTCGGAACGGAGGCAACCAGGACCGGTATAATCGATAACGCAATAAAGAGTGAATATATACAGCTGAAAAAAGACGTTTATACTATTCTGCCTGCAGGAGAATATCTTATTGAATCACTTTCTATGATGGGAATAAGTATGGACAAATATAAGACGTCCGAGCTTGGCCGGGCGCTAAAAAAGGTCTATCGGAGTGAAATGAGTATTTGGGACAGTGTTGAACTTGCCAAAAACGAAATAAAGAGTGTTTTTGAAAAGAAAAAACAACCTCCGGAGACTGATACGGATTATGGATATTACGGTGATATTGTAGGCAAATGTCCTTTGTGCGGAAATGATGTTGTGCGAACGAGATTCGGATACGGATGTTCGGGATATAAAGAAAATGGCTGTAAATTTTCTGTAAGTGCAAAGATCTGCGGAAGAGTAATATCTATTGAGAATATGAAAAAATTGCTTTCCGAGGGAGAGACTTATAAAATAAGCGGTTTTATTTCCAAAAATAATAAAAGTTTTGACGCTTTTCTTGTCTTGGAAGAGGGAAGAGCAAAATTTAAATTTTAAATGAGAGAGGATAAATATGAAAGTAAGAATAAAGAAGTTGGATGAAAAAGCTGTAATTCCGACATACGGAACCGAATATTCTGCCGGGGCAGATCTTTACGCTTTGGTGGACGGCGAACAGATCATCGAGCCTAATCAGACAAAACTGATACATACGGGGATATCCGTTGAGATTCCGGAGGGGTATGCAGGACTTATATATGCAAGGAGTGGACTTGCTAGTAAAAAGGGGCTTGCTCCTGCCAATAAGGTAGGTGTAGTAGATTCGGATTACAGGGGTGAGGTTATGGTTGCTTTGCATAATCACGGAACCGTTGCTCAGACCGTGGTTAACGGTGAGCGTATAGCTCAGTTGGTCATAGCTCCTTTTCTTAAGGCTGAATTTGAAAATGTTGACGAGTTGTCTGATACCGTAAGAGGTGAGGGCGGTTTCGGTTCGACGGGAGCAAAATAAACTGTTTGTGTATATTTGAAAGCCATGTTGAGTAACGTGGCTTTTTTTGTTTTATGCGGAATATTTAGTCGGTTTCTGAATATGGTTATGATGATATGCTTTGTAGTGCAATATGCTTAGATTCGGGGTGTTTTGTGTGTTGTAACAGACGAATTTGTGTTTAAAATGGTAATAATTGCTTATAAATCGATTGTGCAAATCGCAGAAATTTTAAAGTTGAATTTGCGAATGAGGGTGGAAATAATCCGCGTTTTGATTGCAAATTTTGCTTTTAGGCATATTGTACAAGCCAAAATGTTAATTTTAACATTTTGGTAATTACCAAAATATACCAAAAATATTTGACACGGTTGATAAAATGTGGTATAATTTGTGTACATTAGCATATGTATATGTATAATTTGTATGTATACGAACGCAGATAAGGAGGTTTTTATGCAGGTTCAGAAAGATTTGAATGAGTATGAACTCTACTCCGAATGTGCACCGTGCGCAAGCAAGTTTAAAGGCTTTAAATCTAAAATTTTGAATAAGATCTTATCGACCGCCTTGCTGCTTATTATCGCAGTTGCCGTTGTTGCATCTGCTGTATGGGCATTGAACGTTGCTTTTGACAACTCTGTTTGGTCGTTTTTTCCCAGTTACTCGATAAAGACCCCCGGATATTCGTCCAAGAACAATGTTTTTGTTGGATTCGATACTTCGGTTACTTTCTCGGTATACGACAGAGGGGCAGAAGAGTTGGTCTTGTCGTCGGACGTGTGTACAATTGGTCAAGTTTTTAAAAAACAGAATATTGAACTTGATGATTCGTGTGTTGTGAATTATCCCCTTGATCAAAAAGTTTTTGAGGGTATTGAAATTGTTATAGATTCAATTACTTACGAAGAGGTTGAGGTCGTTGAGGTAATACCTCGCCCGGTTACTACGATCGAGGTTCAGACTATCCCGAAAAACACAACGAATGTCATTACTCCCGGTGCTGATGGATCTGCTGTGCGCACCTACAATAAAAAGTACGTAAACGGTGTTTTTGACAGTTCGGAACTTTTGGATGAAGATATTACTCTTGAACCCGTTACAGAGGTCAGAGAACTTGGTGTTGGCGGCACTTTTGTCGGAAAAGACGGTATTGAATATGATTATTCCTACTACATTGACGTTATAGCAACATGCTACGGCCCAAATGACGGAGCATCCGGTACTATTACCGCGACAGGTACGACGGCAAGGGAAGGTATTATAGCTGTTGACCCCAAGACTATTCCTCTCGGTTCCAAGGTGTACGTTACAAGTGAATATAGAGACCTTGGTGTTCTTTCTGCAGAGGATACGGGCGGTTATATTAAAGGCAACAGGATAGACATTTTCTTTACTTGTTCGTTGCAAGAATTGCTCGAGTTTGGCAGAAGAGAAATGAGAGCTTATATTATTGAATAATTTTTTACCTATCTGCAATAGCGGAGCCGGTATATGATAGACGGTATCAAATCAGATGCCGTTTATTTTTTTATAAAAATTAGAGAGTGTGTAATGAATACACACTCTCTTTCATCTTTAGTTCTTTTCGATTATTTTTACATCAATAGGGTGGATGCTTGCTTGCTCGTATACGATTTCTTTTATTTGGGAAATTTCGTTTGCTTGGAGTGTATCGCTTTTTACCACTACGTTGCATTTTCCTTCGCTTATTACTGCAACACATTCCTCAAACCCTTTTGATACGATAAGTGATTCAATGTTGGATTCTTTTTGCATATCGTCAGCTATTTGAGACATTTGTTTAAGTGCCGAGTCCTTTGATTCAGCCAATGCGTCTTCATTGTCTACTACGAGTTGTAATACTTCAAGAGCTTCGTCTCTTGATTTCTGTCTGTCTAAGACGGCCTGTGCGAAGTAATCCGATCCCTCGTTTTGTTCGTTTATTTGTGTGTTTTCGTAGTTTTTTT
>JAZNOI010000047.1:0-37466 GCA_045580755.1 Eubacteriales bacterium
CATATATATGAACAGCTCGGGCGGAATATTAAATATCGAGTCAATGATCTCATTGTCTCCCCAATAGGACTTGTTCATATTATAGAACACGAGTGCCGAGCCAAAGATGGCAACAAGCTGAACAAGACCTGCCGTACAAGCCGCCAGAACTTTACCGAACATCATATTAATAGGCTTGGCGCTGGTAATAAGCAACTCCATAGCACGAGAGCTTTTTTCGGTCGCAACGCTCATTGCAACCATCTGTCCGTAGAGCAGAATGACCATATACAGAGCAAAGATCATAATATAGGTATAGAAGAAGTTCTGCATCTGGTCTTTGCCGAGGCTTTCAACGTTGCCGTCGTTCTGAATGCTCATAACGCCTGCGGCATCCTCGGCAGACATACCGCCGCCTATCATAGCGTTCATTTGATATATCTGTTGAAGAACTCCCGTCGCAATATCGGGGTTCATATCGTACATCGAAAGATTGTCAACGTAATAGGTAAACGAGGTCGCTCCCGTCATAACAAAAGCGCACTCAACTTCGCCGGAAGTGATCTTGTCCTCGATCGCGCCGACTTCTTCGTCCGTGATCTGCACGTTATAGTCGGTGAAGGCAGCGGCAAACGTTTCTTTTACCATGTCCGCCTGCATAGGATCGTCCGCTTTGACGAGCATAACGGAGAGATCGGTCGTCGTATCGGGAGTGTCGTCGGTTTCGAACGAGGCGGCGATACGGGGGAAGAACATAACTATGGCAATGACCACCATCAAAAAGACGGTTACGCCGACAAACGCTTTATTCTTTGCGTAATTTTTTAGCTCAAATTTAAATATTTTTCCAAACTGTTTCATTGCTTAGTCCTCCTTTGCGGCATCGCCCGCGTATTCTACGAAAATATCGTTGAGAGAGGGCTCGTATACCTTTACCTCGTCAATATCGTAGTTTTCTACAAGGCGGGTCATGGTAGCTTTCTTTTCGCAAGGGTCAGCCATGCGGATCATCAGACCGCCGTTCTCCATAACCGTGCAGGAAGAGCCAAAATCAGCAATGATAGGTTCGGGGACTTCCGTGCGGACGACCAAGCGGTCGCGGGGATAGTCGCGTTTTATGTCGTGCAGATCACCGTGAAGCGCAACAACGCCTTTGTTAAGAATAGCAATGCTGTCGCAGAATTCTTCAATGTAACTCATTTGATGACTGGAGAACAGAACGATCTTGCCTTTGTTTATCTGTTCCTTTACTACTCCCTTTAAGAGCATCGCGTTTACAGGGTCGAGACCCGAAAAAGGCTCGTCGAGAATGATGATGTCGGGATCGTGAGCAAGCGCGGTGATAAGCTGTATCTTCTGCTGATTTCCTTTTGAAAGGGTGTCAAGGCGTTTGTTGCGGTAATAGGTCATACCAAGCCTGCCGAGCCAATAATCGATAGACTTTACCGCTTCTTTACGGCTCATTCCTTTGAGTTCTGCAAAATATGTGAGCTGATCAATGATTATTTTTTTCGGATACAGTCCTCTCTCTTCGGGAAGATATCCGATGCCGATCTTGTTGTAATCGATAGGCTGACCGTCGATCAATACCTCGCCGCTGTTTGCGGGAAATACGTCCATCAAGATTCGAATAGACGTGGTTTTTCCGGCTCCGTTTCTTCCGAGCAATCCGAAAGCCTTGCCGCCCTCGGCTTTGAACGATACTCCCGTGAGGACTTTTTTATCGCCAAAGGATTTTTCTATGTTTTTGAGTTCCAATACCATTTTTTGACCTCCCAGTAAAACACGCTTTTATAAATGATTCGCGCTGAAAATCACAGACAAAACCGTATATGTATATCCTATTTAGTATTATATTACAATTCTATCAAAAAGAAAAGTGTTTTTTTTAAATACGGAGTCATTTTTATTTTGTAAAAATCAGGATCTCTCTACCCTTTTTGATGGCGTAGTCAAGGGCGATCTTGGTGCCGCTTTTGCGGGTGGCGGGAGTGTATGATTCGTCGTAACAGACGATGCAGTATTTACTGTTATTTATCATTTCGTAGTTGCGCTCGACGTAGGCGGCTCTGCCTGCACCGTGGAGCTTTTCGGGATAATAGGTATCGTCGTAGGATTTGAGCAGATAATTCAGATAGTCATCGTTGATATATGGGAATTCTGCCCGCACGTAGATTCGTTTTACGTGTGGGTATTTTTCTTTTATTTTGGTCACGAGCTCGAGACACAGGCGGTCAAACTCCGATCTGCTGCCAAATAGAAATGTGTCCACATTTTCGTCAGCAATCAGTCTTTCAACGGCTTCGGTTATTTTCGTCCTCAATTCGTCAGTTTCGTTTATGGTTCTGTGACCAAAAAAGCAGCAGGTATTAGTATACATATATACTTCTCCAGAGTAAATAATTATTTACTTATTATAAACTATCTTTCACTCAAAGTAAATATATCTGCAGTTGTATCTTATAATAATTTGCTTCTTTTTTCGTTAAAATATATGTATAAATAAAAAGGGGAGACAAAATGAAGACAGAATTTCCGGATAAGTATATAACTCTCGGATTGAAGATTGCATATTACAGAAGAAAAGCAGGTTTTACGCAAGAATACTTTGCTGAGCTTATCGGCAAAAGCGTAAGCTTTGTTGGTCAGGTTGAAGGCACAGGCACTGTGCGTGGAATTTCGCTTGAGACCTTGTTCAAAATTGCACAGGTATTAAAAATATCCCCTTCTAAGTTGTTAGAAGAAGATTGATCGACATTATAACAAAAACTCTCTGCCGAATTTTCTGCAGAGAGTTTTTTATTATATATTCATTTTAGTCTATAGTAACAAGTGGATTTTCCGTTGCCTTCGCGCTTCAGTTCACCTGCAGCGACCATTTTACGAAGCGCCCCCTCAACTGAGCTAAGGCTGAGCGCCGGACACAGCTCGCGGATATCTTGCTTAGTGAAACGTCCGATCTTATTAAGCGTCGCCTTACGCACCATATCAACGGCTGGGAGCTTTTCTTCCACAATAGCAAATCGGTCGCCAAAGTCCTTGTAAGCGGCAAGAATGGTTCCGAGCAGATATTTGATAAACGGTACTGCGTCCTCGGTTCCCTCGTGCCAACCGTGCTGTGATCTGTTCAGCGCGTCATAGTAAAGATCTTTATTCTTAGCAATCTTCGCTTCAAGGGAAATATACTTACCAACCCGAAAACCACTGCGATACAAAAGAAGAGTGGTAAGAAGTCGGCTCATTCTGCCGTTGCCGTCGTTGAAGGGATGAATGCACAAAAAGTCGTGAATGAATACGGGAATGGCAATCAGAGGCACAACCTCGAAATTGCCGATAACCTTATTATATTCCTCGCAGATGCGGTCAAGCGCTTCGGGAGTTTCAAAGGACGAAAGTGGCGTGAACAGGATCTCGGTGCGACCGTCGGGATAGGATGCACTGATATAGTTCTGCACGTTCTTTGTAAGACCCGCCATAGGATTGTTCATATGGCTGTACATGATCTTATGAAGCTGTAGAATATAGTTTTTAGAAATCGGAATGGCATCGAAGCTATCGTGAATGATCGCAAGGGCATCACGGTAACCCGCAATTTCTTGCTCATCACGGTTGCGCGGTGTAGTCTTATCCTCAACCAACTGCTTGATACGGGTGTTGGTAGTGACGATACCCTCAATGGCATTGGATGCTTCGGTGCTCTGCACCTTTGCGATCTCGACCAGCTTTTCAAGCTCTGCGGGCTTCTGCTTCAGATACAGCTCCTGACGTCCTGATTCTTTATAAATAGCGGCAACAAGCCCCATGATTTCGGAATCCCATTTTTGTTCCTTGATCGCCGAATAATTGAACGTTCTCATTCCCTTATCAACCTCACTTTCCCTTAAATCATAGCATATAATAAGGGCATTGTCAACAGTGTATGCATTTTTGCCCTTATTTATACACATATTATAATGGCATTTAACAATTCAGTGCGGCTCCAACAATAAAGCAAAGACTTTTTTCTTTATAAATATCCTCAAAAACTAACAAAAAGCCTTTACCATGAAGTGTGGTAAAGGCTTTTTTTGGACTTTCTTAATCAAGCGGTTTCATCGTCGGGAACAAGAGAACGTCTCTGATCGAAGCGCTGTCGGTCAGGAGCATTACAAGTCTGTCAATACCGAAACCGAGACCGCCTGTAGGAGGCATACCGTATTCGAGTGCCGTCACGTAATCGTAGTCAACTTCAGCACCTGTGTCGGGTTCTGCCGCTCTCTTTGCCGCAACCTGCTTCTCAAAACGTTCCTTCTGGTCGATAGGATCGTTAAGCTCGCTGAATGCGTTACCGAACTCTGTTGCATTTATAAAATACTCAAATCTTTCAGTAAATGCGGGATTCGAGGGTTTTCTCTTTGCCAACGGGCTGTTCTCAACAGGATAGTCATAAATAAACGTAGGCTGAATAAGCTTCTCTTCAACATAAGCGTCAAAGAACTCAATAAGCACTGTGCCCTTCGTCGCATTATCGTCAACTTGAACGTGCATCTTCTTAGCGCACGCTCTTGCCTCTTCGTCAGTTGCCCAATCGTTGTAGTCAACGCCGGCATACTTCTTAACAGCCTCAACCATCGTGAGTCTTTCCCATTTGCCCATATCTATCTTATTGCCCTGGTAATCGATCACAAGACTGCCGCAGATCTTCTCTGCAAGAAGCTTATAAAGTTCTTCAACGAGGTCCATCATACCGTAATAATCGGTAAACGCCTGATAAAGCTCGATCGAAGTAAACTCGGGGTTATGCTTCGTATCCATACCCTCGTTACGGAAAATTCTTCCTACTTCATATACCTTATGCATACCGCCGACAATAAGTCTCTTCAAATAAAGCTCTGTCTCTATACGGAGATACATATCCATATCGAGTGTATTGTGGTGTGTCTTAAAAGGACGGGCGGAAGCACCGATCTCCAGGGGAACGAGAATAGGTGTATCAACTTCGAGGAATCCCTTTGAATCGAGGTAGTTTCTGATCTCCTTCAAGATCATCGATCTCTTGTGGAACGTATCGCGAACCTCGGGATTAACAATAAGGTCAACGTATCTCTGGCGGTATCTGAGGTCCGTATCCTTCAAACCGTGATATTTTTCGGGCAGAGGAAGGAGCGATTTTGCCAAAAGTATGATCTTCTGTGCATGTACGGAAATCTCTCCCGTCTTCGTCTTAAATACAAAGCCTTCAATTCCGATAATATCGCCGATATCCCACTTCTTGAACTCGGCATAAACCGACTGGCCCTCTTCGAGACCTGCGTCAACGTCGTCACGGCGAACATACGCCTGGATATTTCCAACGCTGTCCTGGATATTAACGAAGCTTGCCTTACCCATAATTCTGCGGCTGAGAATTCTTCCGCCGATCTTTACGGTCTTGCCTTCGTACTGTTCAAAATTTGCTCTGATATCGTCGGAATATGCGTCCACGTCATATTTCGTGAGTGTAAAAGGATCCTTGCCCGCGTCCTTCAATGCCGCAAGCTTTTCTCTTCTTATTCTGACAACTTCATTATATTCCTGTTCGGTTTGCTGATTATTTGTTTCAACTGCATTTACATTATTGTCGCTCATCTTATGCCACCCGTTTTTTCTGTAAAGGTTTTGTTTGTTCTGTATAAAAATTACTTCTTCATGATCTCAAGGATCTTGAAATCAAAGTCTCCTGCAGGAGTTGTAACCGTAACAACTTCGTCTACGCTTGCTCCGATAATTGCGCTTCCGATAGGCGAACGGTCGCTGATCTTGCCGTGCATAGCGTCAGCCTCGGTCGAACCTACTATCGTATATTCTACTTCACGGTTTCTATTCACGTCGAGAAGTCTTACACTTGCACCAACGTTGACCGAATTCGTATGAACGTCGCTTTCGCTGATTACCTTAACGTTCTTGAGCATCTCTTCGAGTTCAACGATCCTTGACTCAACCTTACCCTGCTCGTCTTTTGCTTCGGTATACTCGCTGTTTTCGGAAAGGTCTCCGAAAGAAAGCGCCAGCTTAATAGCTTCGGTAACTTCCTTACGTTTTGTATTTTTGAGGTATGAAAGTTCTTCCTGAAGTTTCTTTAAGCCCTCATCGGTAACAATAATCTGATCTGCCATTGTCTTTTCTCCTCTTTTCACTGTTTATGAAAACATAATTATTTTTTAAAAAATTATTCTTCCTGTGCACCATCGTCACACAACAGCTCAACTGCTGTCTTTATCTGAACGTCCTGTTCATACGTCAGCTTAAAAATGCTGATATTCTTGCACTCCTCCGGGAGTGATACAACGTAGTCGGGAGTAATACCCACGCCGTCGTAGCCATCCGAAAAAGGAG
The DNA here is from genome assembly GCA_045580755.1 of Eubacteriales bacterium. Taxonomy (GTDB): domain Bacteria; phylum Bacillota; class Clostridia; order Oscillospirales; family CAG-272; genus RGIG1995. Next base: position 6,334 of record JAZNOI010000047.1, read on the forward strand.
GACAGTATTTTTCGGTCGTCATCCATATCGCCGACCCGTCAGGCAGGCCTATAACGCTTTGCATAACGCCCTTTCCGAAAGTCGTCTCACCGACGACGATCGCCTTTTCATAATCACGCAGAGCTGCCGTAAACAGTTCAGCCGCGCTCGCCGTTCCGCCGTTTGTAACAACGGCTATCGGATAATCAAAAGCCTTTGCATCCGATGTCCGAACGGTCTCTTTTCCGTTCTTGTCAATTATTCTGATGATCGGCCCCTCGGGCAACAACATATCAAGGATCTTCGTGATCGGTTCGAGGTTTCCGCCCGGATTATATCTTACGTCAAAAACAAATCTGTCAGCGCCCATCCCCAAAAGGGCATCGATCGCATCCGAAAACTGTTTCGGCGTCCCGGCATCAAATTCGTCAATTCTGATTATGCCCACGTTTTCGCCCTGCAAACGGTACGAAACCGTCTCTTCAACAATAAATCCGCGCACGATCGAGAAATCAACACTGCCGTATTCTTCCCCGTTTTCTCTCAAAACAGAGAAATTCGCAACAGTTCCCGCCTCTCCGAGCATAAGATCTACCGATTCCTCGTATCCGACCTCGGCGACGGACTGCCCCTCGACTATATAGATCAAGTCGCCCATCTGCACGCCCGCTTCGAGCGCAGGTGAACCGTTATAAACACCGATGACCTCGATCGCATTGTGTTCGCTGTTATAAATAACGCTCACACCGATTCCCTGCATATCCGCATTATCGTTTGCGATAAAAGCCTCGTATTCCTCCTTGGTCAGATAATAAGTATACTTATCATTCAAAGCCGCCATATAAGCAGCAGGAAGATAGTCTTCGAGATCTTCTTTTGGAATATCCTTCAAAAAATAACTGTTGACAAGCCCGTCTATATATTCAAGCTTTGCCTCCCATCCCTCTTTGGTGTCTGCCATTGCGGGATCGGAAAGCTTTTCGCGGTACATATTCGTTACGCACAAAAACGTTATCTGAAACGTTATGACTATCACGAAAGCCAGCACCACGATAAACACGGGCAAGCTTATTCTCTTTTTTGACATTTTTTCTCCGCTGTTAATTATTTATAATAGCCTGTGAGTGCGGGGTGCGAAAGCATTCCGCAGTTCAACGGATCAAGAAGAACGCCGTTCTTGCTGATCTCCAAATGCAAGTGAGGTCCGGAAGAGTTTCCGGTACTTCCCGAAAGCGAGATCACGTCGCCCTTATTTACATACTGTCCAACCTTCACCTTCAAAGATGTGTTGTGAGCATAAAGGGTCGTATATCCGGATCCGTGGCTTATTACCACATAATAACCGTAACTGTTGTTCCACTGCGCTATCTCAACTCTACCCGCAGCGCAAGCTTTTACGGGTGTGTTATAAGTGCAGGAAATATCTATTCCTCTGTGGACGTCAGATACCCATCTGCCGTATATATAATACGTACGGGGACCGAATTTTGAAGTAATATAGTTATGCGAGTTCGTCAAAGGCCAAGCAAACTCTCCGGTAAACGTTCCGTTATTCTTGTTTGCGAGCTCTTTGAGGTAGGCATCGAGTTCAGCTGCAGCCTTATCTTCAGCAGCTTTTGCCTGCTGATACTTCTTCAGATACTCGTCCTTCTTGTTGAGCTCTGCCTTGTAATATACCTCAGCCTCGTTTGCAACCTTTTCAAGTTCTTCTTTCTGAACTTCAAGATCATCTGCGATCTTCTGCTGAGATTCCTTCAAAGCATTGATCTCTGACTTCTGCTTCTGAAGCTCTGCCTTTTTGTCGTTTATTTCTTTCATCGTACGCTTGTCGTAATCAAGCATATTCGTTATTCTCTCAAGACTGATCAAAAAGTCAGACAAGCTGGATGCCTTGAAAAGCATCGAGAGATAGTTCATAGTTCCGTTCTCGTACGAAACACGCATTCTTTCGTGGAAATGCTTTTCTTTTTCTTTGATCTCGGCTTCTTTTTCTTTGATCTCAGCCTCTTTTTCGACTATCTGGCTATTATATTCTTCCAAAAGCTCGTTCGAAAGATCGATCTGCTCCTGGAGATTGTTCAACTGCTTATCTATATACTCTTTCTGTTTCAAGTAGTCTTCAGCGTTCTTCTGCGCCTCTTTCATCAGCCTGTCAAATTCCTGCTGGTCTTTTTTTAGCTGCGAGATCCTGTCTTCGTACCCTTGAACGTTTGAGTCTTTTGAAGCTGCGGCAACAGCAATGTTCGTCTGCTCTAAAGGATTTGACACGATGAGCATCATAAACACGGTTACAAGCATAACCGATAAAAACTTTAATACTGTATTCTTTATATTTTTCGTTTTCGTCATATAGTACCCTCTTTCTTAAATTTTTACGCCTTGAGGTTCTTTCTGAGCGAGATCGAGCTTCCTACAACGCCCGTGAACACACCTATCGCCACGAATGCAAGTAACAGCCAGCCGTAAATATCGGACATCGGTATTATCTTAAACATATCGTATTCGGTCAAAACCGCATTTTGAATAGAGCTGTATATGTAAAGCTGTATACCGTAAGCGATTCCCGACGAGAAAAGTCCGATCAAAATACCTTCAAGTATGAACGGAAGCATTATAAACCAGTTGGTCGCGCCAACGTATCTCATAATACTTATTTCCTGTCTTCTGCCGAATACGGCAAGCTTTATCGTGTTTACGATAACAAAAAGGCTTACCACAAACAACACTATCAAGAACCAAACAAATATCCAAGTTATGCCGTTTTTGAACGACTCGAGCGTCTGCGCATTTTCAACACGGCAGTTAACTTTATAAATACTTTCGTTATGGATCAAGTCGTTTTTCAATGTCTCAACGTCCGAGTGATTCTTGTACTTGATAACGATGGACGCCGGATAAATATCGTCGGTTATACCCTCGAACAGATCGGGAAACTCTTTTTCATACTTTGCCTTTTCCTGTTCCAAAGCCTCTTCCTTTGTTATCAGCTTTACAGACTTAACGTTCGGATAGCTTTTAACCTCGTCATACACCGCCTCTATCTCTTCATCGGTCTTTTCAAGGTCGATAAAAGCAACTATCTCGTTCATATCGCCCAAACCGTCGAGGTTTACGTCGAGATTTGCAACGATAAGAGCAAAGCTTCCCATTACAACGAGGCACGACATAAGAACCAGGATAGACGCCAAAGTCATAACGCCGTTTCTCCAAAGTCCTTTAAAGCTCTGGCTTATAAAATACATTATACTGTATCTTCTCATTCGAACATACCCCCTACTCTGTCCTCTACCATCTTTCCGTCTTCGAGTCTGATCACTCTTTCTTGGAAATGGTCAACGAGGTTCTTCTCATGGGTAATAACAACCACAGTCTTATTCTTACTGCGGTTGATACGGCGAAGAAGATTCATCATATCAAAGCTGAGCTCGGGGTCGAGGTTACCCGTAGGCTCATCTGCAATTATGATGCTGGGATTGTTCGCCAAAGCTCTCGCAAGAGCAACTCTCTGCTGTTCTCCGCCAGAAAGCTCTCTCGGATAACACTTCATCTTTTCGTGAAGTCCCACGATGTTCAACAATGCGGGAACCCTTCTTCTGATAGCCGAATTGGGTTCGCCGATGGCTCTCATAGCGAAAGATACGTTCTCAAAAACGGTCTTGTTCTGGAACAGTCTGAAATCCTGGAACACAACGCCGAGTTGGCGTCTGAAATAAGGAACTTTGTAATTAGACATTTTCGAAAGGTCATATTGGTCGACCTTGATAGTTCCCGAAGTAACCTTTTCTTCTCTTAAAAGCAGTTTCATCAACGTTGATTTACCTGCTCCCGAAGAGCCGACGATAAACACAAATTCACCGTCATTTATCTTAAGATCTACTCCGTCCAACGCCAAAGTGCCGTTCGGGTAAACCTTTCGTACATTCTCAAATTCTATCATATAATAGCCTTTTCCCCTCATTGTTTATTCGGTTTTCCGTCATAATCAATAAACCGAACTGTTTGTTTTTGTCTACACTACCCTAAATAAAATTCCCCTTTAAACACACCAAAAGCTTGTATCAATATTCGTGTTTTTTACGCAAATACAATACAAGCAATTTAACATTTTGATACTTAGAATTTGGTGGGCTTGGATGTGAGGTACTTCTGAACCATCAATGCTACTTTAAAAGTAATGGCGTGCTCGAATTCGCGAAGGTCGAGACCTGTCAGCTTGCGTATCTTTTCGAGACGGTAAACGAGTGTATTTCTGTGCACAAACAGCTTTCTTGCCGTTTCCGATACGTTCAAGTTATTTTCAAAGAACGACTGAATCGTCATCAACGTTTCGTGGTCAAGCGATTCGAGCGAACCCTTCTTGAACACTTCCTGCATAAACATTTCGCAGAGGGTCGTGGGAAGCTGATAAATAAGTCTTCCGATACCCAGGTTTTCGTAGCTTATAATATTCTTTTCGGTATCAAATACCTTTCCTACCTCGATCGCAACCTGAGCCTCTTTGAACGACATTGCCAGGTCCTTGATATTGGTTACGGCAGTACCTATACCGACGGATACTTTCGTGAAGAACTCAGTGTTCAACGTATCAACGATCTGACGGGCGATCTTTTCCATTTCCTTCATATCACAGCTGCCCTTCAGCTCGCTTATAAGAACTACGTCGTATTCACCAACGCTGATCACGTAATCCTTATTCTTGTCCGGGAACATGTTCTGAATAATGTCAAAAGGCATTATATCGCTCTTGTTCTGGAATTTAATAAGGAAAACGATCCTGTGTACGTCGTTTACGAAATGAAGTTCTTTCGACTTCATATAAATATCGCTGGGAAGAATGTTATCCAAAATAATATTCTTCAAAAACGATCCCTTGTCATATTTTTCATCGTAAAGATTCTTGATGTTCGCAAGTGCGATCGCAAGTATCATGGAAGTACTTTCCGCTCTCTTGTCCTCGCCTTCAACAAACACTATGTACTCTGCCTTCGCTCCGTTTCCGAGCGGACGGTAGGTATAGCCATCCTTCGTTACTGTATCCGAAGTATATGCCAATTCGTCTTTTACGTTGGCTTTGGATTCACCGATCTTACCGAGTTCGCTGCAGGAAATAATAACTCCGTTTTCATCTATAACTCCGATCACTCTGTCGACCGCATCCTTCATCTGATGGATTATTCCCTGAAACAATCTGTTTGACATTTTAAAACAGCTCCTTTTCCAAAAATTCCGATGTTGTAAATATAAATTAAAATGTGATGTTATAACTCTTTCTCATACGAAAGGCAGGAAAGAACGTATCCCGACGCCGTTTCGGTTCTGAGTATCCTCTTTCCCAAACCGACCGTCGATACGCCGTTCTGTCTGCAATATTCGGCTTCCTTTTCCGAAAAGCCTCCCTCGGGGCCTATCAAAAACGAAAACCTGTCCTCGTTTCCGTTTTCTCTGACGTACTCTTTAAGTGTCAAAGCGCTTTCATCTTCATAACACATAAAAGCCGCACCGCCCTTCGTCATCTGTCCGACAGCGCTTTTCAAATCGGGTAACCACCTTACTATCGGCACGTAACCGCGTCCGCTCTGCTTGGCAGCCTCGAGAGATATCTTTTGCCATCTCTCGCACTTTTTCTCAAACCCCTTTGAATCGTAACGGGCGATACATCTGTCGCTCATAAAAGCAACTATCTCGTATGCTCCGAGCTCGACCGCCTTTTGAACGATGGTATCCATCTTGTCCGACTTCGGACAAGCCTGATAAACGGTTACCCTGTAACCGGGTTCGGATACGCTCCTTCTGACGTCCTCGATCTTAGCCGTTACTGTACTTGCAGAAAAGCTTTCAAGAACACATTCGTATTCGTTTTTTTCGGTGTCGCACACAACTATCCTCTCGCCCGCTGACATTCTTAGCGAACGCGAAATATGCTGAGCCGACTCACCTTCAAGAGTAATTGTGCTCCCGTCTATACTTTTTGAATCTATGAAGAATCTCGGATATGACATATAATTCCTCGTTTTCTCCCGATTTTTTGCGCAATCGGGGGGCACATTTCAAGGTATTATACAACAATATGGTCATTTTGTCAAATATCTTTTCAAATTATTTACAAATATTTATATATTTTTTTGTGCATTTTACAATCGAACACTGTTATTTTGCATAAAAGAGTTACACTCTTTTGAATACAAAAGCACACCAATCGTTCTCTTTTTGTTCGTCAATAAGCACAAAGCCCTTTTCGCACACCGCTTTTTTTACTCTTTCCGCCTGCGGTTCTATAATGCCCGAAACGGCACAAAGGCCACCAAGCTTAACGTAATCACCCATACACAAAGAAAGTCTGATCACGATATCCGCAACTATGTTTGCACACACAAAATCGTACTTTTCCCTTGTTTTATCCGCGTTTTGCATCAGATCCGATACAGCGCAATGGATCTTATCCTCCACTCCGTTTTCGGCAAAATTCTCTTTTGCCACCCTAACGGCAACGGGGTCGATATCGTATGCGTCTATCTTGTCCGCACCCATTTTCGCCGCGTAGATCGCAAGTATGCCGCTTCCCGTTCCCATATCGAGCACGGTCATATCTTTTTTCATATGCTTTTCCATAAGCGAAAGGCACAGTCTCGTCGTCTCGTGCGTACCCGTTCCGAACGCCATTCCCGGATCCATTTTTATGATAACGTCGCTTTCCTTTGCGTCGTATTTCTCCCATAAAGGCACGATAACGATATTCTGTCCGCATTTTACGGGTTTATAATACTGCTTCCAAGCATCAGCCCAGTCGTCCTCGTCAACGCCTATGACCTCGGTCAAAACGTCAAGCCCGAGCAGAGAAAATCTGTCTCTCAAGAAAGTAACTGCCTCGGCGTAATTCTTTTCCTCACTGATAAACACGCTTACGGCAACCTTTTCCTTGTCCGCATTAACGATGCTGTCATCGAGCAGCTCGCCGTACATAGCGTTAAGTCCCTCGGTTACGTCGCTGTAATCCTCGATCATAAGCCCTTGATCGACCATCGTCATCACGGCACAGATCTCATCCTTGTCCTTTATGTTTCCGCTTACTTTTATCTGCGTCCACTTCATTTTCAGTATCCCCTTCTTTTATCATTCTTTTTATTCCGCGGCAATACGCCCCGTAAAAAAGCTTCCCCGTGAGCAGAAGAAGCTTTCTAATACAGTCTACTTTTTATATTTCAAAACCAGCAGTTTAGTAAAATATATTACGACGTAGCCGATCGGTATAAGCACGGCAAGCAACAAAATAAAATAAAGAAATCCGTACGTCAGCTTATCGTAAATATCCTCTTTTTCTTTGATCGGCACAGTCTCTTGCTGCAAATTATTATCATTCTGCTGTTGTTGTTCGGGGGCAGGCTCGTCGAAGGGTTTCGCCTTGTTTATGACCGACACCTTTGCCCTAAGCTCCTCGATATCACCCTTGTAATCCAAAGGTGCATATTCAAAAGCGCGCAGTTTTGCGTTTTCGGAAACGTTTACCGTGATCGACTTGCCGTTATATTCTTTTTGATTGCAGGCGTAAATGTACTCGACCTCTCCGCCTACTACGTTTATTCTGGTATGCCCTTCAACCTGTGCCGTAGGTCTGTCAAAAGATCCGGTACCGATCACAATTCCGATCTGACCTCCCGTAACAGTCAAATTCGCATCTCCGGCTATACGCCCGTAATCTTCGCTGTTTCCGAACGAACCCGCAATAACCGTTGACCATTTCCCCGATTTAACGGTAATGTCCGTGCTTCTGCTCGTCTTATTGTATCTGTAACCGCCGAGAAGAATGGGATACAGCTCGCCCTCTCCGTTCAGCGCAACGTCGAATGAAGTAACGTTTATGCCCTCACCGACAGTAAATTTATAAGCGCCGCCGCCAAACATAAAGGGAGCTCCATACGAGTTCATCGAAACCGAATCGTACTTATATTCAATATTAATATTCTCTATCAGCGCCTCACAACCGAAAATAAATAAAGAAGTATTGCATTTGTCATGGTCGAGAATCAGTTTTGCGCCTTTCTGACGGTAGTCAACGCCGCCGTACACGCTTGTCAAAGTAATTGTTTTCCCCTTTGCGATAGTGGGACATCTGAATTCGCACGGAGCGTACTTTTCGGTTTTATTCTTCGGAACGCGGGTTTCCGCAACGTCTATCGACAGTTCACCCACGACAACGACAGTGCCGCCCGTATCTTTAAGCTTGTCAAGGGCGCGATAAAAAGCATTACTTTTATCCATTCCGTTATCAACTGTATATCCTCCCGCATTTCCGATAGGCTTTTCGGGAGTTGAGCCGTCACCTCTGCCCGCAGAGGAAACGTATACGACATTTTCTCCGGCAGCACTCGAGGGCAGCACCAATAAAACCGATATAAGCACCAAGATCAACGAAAAAAACGTCAGTTTTAAAAAACTTTTCATCGCAACCTCCATATATATTCTTATTAATATAATATCACATATTCTCGCTTTTTGGAAGAGCAAAATACAACAAAAAAGACAGTTACGTTTTAGCATAACTGTCTTATTGTTCTTATTCCGTATTTTCGTTTCTGAGATCCGTCAGTCTTCGAGGTTGTTTTTCTTTTTATAGAAGAACGTACCGATAAACATTATAACGGCGAATATGATCAGATAGAACAAAACGGGGAACGAGAAATATCCCTTTTCTTTTGCCGCCAGGTAGGGAGCAATTCCGTGTGCGTAGAATGCTGCAAACACAAAGAAGCCCGATGCTATAATGCCCAAAATGGGAAGAACGACGTTTTTAAGAATGTTTTCTTTTCCGTGTTTTATGATAAACATAATAAACATAGGTATATAGAATGCGTAAAGCGTTATGATGGGCAATTCGGACGAGTCAAAACTGAAAAGACCGAATATCGGAGGCTCAGCAGGAGCAGCCTTTCCCAAATAATACTCTGCAGATACTCCCATCAAATTACCGCCGTAGAAATAGAACAGGAACAAGCCGCACATAAGAAGTCCTACGACAGACGCGTTGTTAGGCATATTAGTAGACTTGCTTACTTCAGAGAACATTTCCGGCTTGGGACCCTGGTTACGAGCCGAAATTGCGTAAAGACCTCTTGTGGATGCCAACATAAGTCCGTTCAAAGTACCGAGACAAGAAACGACGACAAATACGCTGAGAAGCGTTCCGCCAACCGATCCAAACGTCGCTTCAAACGCCGCGGGAGCACCTTGAGCCTTGTCTCTGAGTACGTCTATACCGGTCGCACCGGCAAGTCCAACGTAGTAAACGATGTATATTACCATTATTATAATACAGCCGACCGTGAGCGCTATGGGAAGATTCTTCTTCGCGTTTTTGATCTCCGCATTGATCGATGTTGCGATTATCCAGCCCTCGTATGCAAAAGCCGTTGCAACTACCGCCGCAAAAAGAGCAGACGCGTTTCCGCCCTCAGCAACCACGCTTGCAGTTTTGAATGATTCAACGGTTGCGCCGTTTCCGAGACCGACTATCGTTCCTACAACAGCCATCAAAACAAGGGGAACGAGCTTGATAAACGTAGTGCTTACCTGGAATTTTCCCGAAAGCTTGGGGGCAAGTACGTTCAACGCGTACGAACCTACCATGTAAAAGCATGCGAGAGACATACAAAGTCCACCCGCAATATCACCGCCGAACAAAGCAACGGTATAACGGGCAGAAACCCATGCAAGAGTACTCGTCATTCCGGGAAGATATACAAACGTGTTGAACCAGGCAACGTAAAAAGCATATCTGTTTCCGAGCGTCGCTTCGGCATAGTCAACAAGTCCGTTTACCTTTTCGTAATGCGTACCGAGGTTCGCGATATTGAGCGAACAAATGATCATTACTATACCGCCGAGCACCCACGCCAAAATACCGAGAGGCATATTTCCGTTTGTGTGATTAAGTATATCCTGTGCTTTAAAGAATACACCCGAACCGACAACGATTCCCACTACCATACAGATCGCAGTCAGCAGTCCGTATTTTTTTTCAAGTTTATTATTCAATTTTTTTACCTCCTGAAAAGGTTGTTTGACAAATTATAACACTAAATCAATAAAAAATCAATACATAATTAATAATTACAAAAAAGCAAAAAGACCTAACGTTCATTACGCCAAGTCTTTTTTTCATTTTATTGAATCTTTGTTCCGCATTCGGTACAAAAAACAGAATCGCCGTCAAGCACCGTTCCGCACGTAGGACATACTTTTTCTTTCGGCTGTTCAACGGGCTGCTCAGCCGACTCTAAACGAGCACCGCATTCGGTGCAGAATATCGAATCTTCGGCAACCACCGCTCCGCAAACGGTACATGTTTTTCCGATAGGCTCTGCCTTGATTTCCTCAACCTTAGGCTCTTCTGCAACAACTTCTTCGACAACCGCAACTTGCTCAACGGGCTGCTCAACAACCTCTAAACGAGCGCCGCATTCGGTGCAGAATATCGAATCTTCGGCAACCACCGCTCTGCAAACAGGACATGTTTTTCCGATAGGCTCTGCCTTGATTTCCTCAACCTTAGGCTCTTCTGCAACAACTTCTTCGACAACCGCAACTTGCTCAACGGGCTGCTCAACAATCTCTAAACGAGCGCCGCATTCGGTGCAGAATATCGATTCTTCGGCAACCACTGCTCCGCAAACGGGGCATGTTTTTCCGATAGGCTCTGCCTTGATTTCCTCAATCTTCGGCTCTTCAACGACCGTTTCTTCGGCAAGTATAGGCTCTGCAACAGCCTCCTCGACGATTTCAACAACGGGAACTTCTTCAACAACGGGAACCTCGGCAACGGGGACTGCCTCGATAACTTCTATGACGGGTTCTTCAACCTTAACCTCTTCGGCTTTAGGTTGTTCAGCCGTCTCATTTACAACCTCTTCTGTCGGTTGAACGGGAGCTTGTTGAGCCTGAACCGACATAGGATTTCCGCACGAAGTGCAAAATCTCATCTTTTTGTCGACCATGATTCCGCAGGCAGAGCACTGAACGTATTCGATATCGCTCGTATCCTTGGGAACGGGGGTTCCGCAGAACGAGCAGAATACAGAGTTCACGCCGATCTCAGCACCGCACTTTTCGCAGCGGATAATGCCCTTGAGCTCGCTTAACTGACGCTGATATTCCAAAATGGTCTTTTTACCCCTTTTGATACCCTCGACCATCATGGCAAAATCTTCTTCGTAATCTTCCGAGTGCTTCTGTACGTAAAGCTTTCCGATCTCTTTGTAAAGATTGTCAATTCTATTGTTTTGCTCGCTTATATCGGACGTAAGTCTCGATACGCCGCTGATATCCTTAGTTTTTTGAACAGCCGACTGACTCACCTGAGATATCGTTCTTCCCAATTCATCTAAAAATGCCATAATGATCTCCTTGTTTTCGTTATTATTCTTATACTTATATATTCATATATATTCATTTTACAAATAACAGCACAAATTGTCAACAGATTATATATTTTTCTCTATTTTTACAAAAAAAGAGGGGATTATGGGGTATATCAAAAATGATATGTGTCTATGATTATTTTGGTTATTCAATTATTTTTAAACAGCGGGTATACTATCGATAAGTTAATTATAATAATTCGGTTGCATAAGACAACCACTCAGGAGGAAAATTATGAAAGGTTTTGGAATGCTCTCAGTCAACAACGTAGGCTGGATGGAAAAAGAAAGACCCGTATGCGGTCCTATGGATGCTATTCTCCGCCCTATCGCTGTTGCACCCTGTTCAAGTGATACCCACGCAAGCCACGGAGGCTCAGGCCCCAGAGAAAATCTTATTTTAGGACACGAGGCAGTTGCAGAAGTTGTCGAAGTCGGAAGTATGGTAAAATACTTCAAGCCCGGAGACGTTGTAGTAGTTCCCTGCTGCACTCCCGATTGGACCGAAAAAGCTATGCAGCAGCGCAATTCAAACAATGCTCACGACGCTGGCATGATGAAAAGCTTTAAGCTTCTCGGAGCTTGGGACGGCGTATTTGCAGAATTCTTCAAGATCAACCAGGCTGATGCAAACTTGGTATTGAAGCCTGAAAATGTATCGATCGAAGCTGCCTTGATGACCGTTGATATGATGTCTACCGGTTTCTACGGCGTAGAAATGGCAGACGTACAGTTTGGCGATACGGTAGTCGTATTCGGTATTGGTCCCGTCGGACTTATGGCTGTTGCCGGAACGGCACTCAAAGGTGCAGGAAAGATAATCGCGATCGGTACTCGCCCCAACTGCGTTGAGCTTGCAAAAGAATACGGCGCAACTGATATCGTAAGCTACAAAGACGGCGACGTTGTTCAGCAGATCCTCGCTATCAACGGCGGTCAGGTCGACAGAGTAATCATTGCAGGCGGAAACTGCGCAACAATGAACCAGGCTCTCTCCGTTGTAAAACCCAACGGCACTATCTCGAGCGTAAACTTCTATGACGTTATGGACAAGTTCGAATATCCCGCATACCTGTGGGGACTCGGAATGAGCGACGTTACAATCCGCGGCGGATTCTGTCCCGGCGGCGCGCTCAGAATCGAAAAGCTTCTTAATATCATTTCTTCGGGCAGATTCAATCCCGAAAAAGTATTGAACTACAAATACGAAGGATTTGAAAAGATCGAAGAAGCGTTCAAGGTTATGGACGAAAAGCCCAGAGACCTCATCAAACCCGTTGTTCACATCAACTGGAACTGATTATTTTTTAAGCAAAAAGCACCACTCGCCAAAAGCGAGTGGTTTTTTTGTTACAAAGCACAAACAGTCAGGGCTTCGCCCCGAACCCCACAAAAGGCGCGCTTTTGTAAAAGCGCCCTCTTGACTCCAGCCAAAACTTATAATTTTTAATAATCTTCATCCGTAGGGGGCGACGTCAAAAGGCGCCCCGCTTATACATTCGATTTTAATAAACATAATTTCTTCGCCAGCCAAGGATGTGGGGTGTCGGGGAGAAAACTTCGGCGTTTGAGATGGTTTCTCCCCGACAAGACAAAAACGCTGCCGCGTTTTTTAAAAGGGTACAAACAGTCAGGGCTTCGCCCCGAACCCCACAAGAGACGCGCTTTTGTAAAAGCGCCCTCTTGACTCCAACCAAAACTTTTAAAATTTAATAATCTTCATCCGTAGGGGACGGCGTCAAAAGGCGCCCCGCTTTTATAAACGATTCAACAAGGAAGATTCCAAAGATGGAAAATCCATATCTCTGTATTATTTTTTAAAAATAATACTACAAAAAATCTTCCACAGTTATGCGATACAAAAAAGGAAGATTCCAAAGATGGAAAATCCTTATCTCTGTATTATTTTTTAAAAATAATACTGCAAAAAATCTTCTACAGTTAAGCGATACAGAAAAGGAAGATTCCAAAGATGGAAAATCTTTGGTCGTTTGGTGGTGGGGGTCAAGGGGAGGAGGAATCGAAACCTCCTGCCCCTTGGCGCCTTCTTTGTTTACTTTCTTGGCAAGGCAAGAAAGTAATAAAAAAGAAATAAATAAGAAAAAACAAAAACGCTGACGCGTTTTTTCAGACTACAAAAAAGCACATACGGTTTTTATTCCGTATGCGCTTTTGTTTTTATTGTTGCATAGCTTCAAAAAGACTTTTCGCCATTTGCGAAAACTTATACGCATTTTCGTAATCTCCGAGCTCTCGGAAACAAGTTTCAAGATCGCAATATACCCCGTATTCCAGAGGAACGTCGACCGTTTTTTCCTTCATAAGCTCTTTCAGAATCGCAAGCGCCTCGGAATATTTGCCGTCACCCATAGCTTTATGCGCCTCGGTCCTCTTCTTGTACAGCTCTTTCTGCATACTGTTTTCCACGAAACAGTCAAGCAGATATTCTTTTGCCTCATCGCTGAAACCTGTTTGCCTTATATAAGGTGTAACGGAAGAAACGGCAACCTCAAGTATATCCGTCTTATGCTTAATACCGTCCGTCGAATAGATCGTATCCGCTGCATATTTCATTGCCGCGTCCCCCGACTTCAGTGCCGCTCTGAGCTTTCCCTTACCGAACAGCTCGTACGCCTTTCGTATATGGCATTCCGCCATCAAGAGATTGGCTTCGTCGTACTCGTACTTCTCGTCCGACATGACCTCGATGCATTTACCGTACTCACCGTCCGCAAAAAGTTTTTTAAGCTCTGGCAGTTTTCTTGTAACGAAGTAAACGCTCTTGTCATCTCCCTCGGAAAACAACACTCCCGCATCAAGACCGAGTCTGTCTGCAATATACAATGCCGTCTGCAAAGACGGCATTGCCAATCCATTTTCAATTTGGCTCAACATATTTCGCGTTATAAAATCACCGGCAAGCTCCGACTGAGTCATTCCCGCATTCAGCCTTGCCAAACGAATTTTCTCGCCGAGCTTCATAAATTATTTTCCTCCGAAGAGAGTATTTCCCTTAGAGTCAATTCCCACAAACAGAGGAAAATCAACTATCTCAAGTCTCTTTACCGATTCACAGCCGAGATCCTCGAAAGCTATAACGTCGAGCTTCTTTACGCATCTTGCGGCAAGAGCACCCGCTCCGCCTATCGCGCAAAGATATACTCCCTTATTTCTCACTATGGCATCAATAACAGCCTGGCTTCTGTTTCCTTTTCCGACCATTCCCTTCAGACCGAGGTCCATAAACTCGGGAACGAACGGGTCCATTCTCGTAGAAGTCGTAGGTCCGCAAGAGCCTATCGGCATACCGGGCTTTTCGGGAGTAGGTCCCGCATAATAAATAACTGCGTCCTTCAGATCGAAAGGCAACGGCTTTCCTTCGTCCACCAAAGCCTTAATTCTTTTATGCGCCGCGTCGCGCGCCGTATATACAACACCCGAAAGAAGTATTTCTTCTCCGCAAACGAGCGTATCCGCCCACTCACTTATGTTTGCAGTATTCAATGACTTGCTCATTCAGTTTTCCTCCATAATAACTCTTTTTGACGTTTCAAGAGACTCTTTTATTTCGCCGCAATCGGATTCGACCGCATTTCTTGTCTCATTGCGGAACTTTTCTGCATTAAGCGCCAGAGCACCCAACTCCTCGGTAAGCTTCACCGTCTTGGTAACGATCTCGTTTGCATATCTGTCGTTTACTGCGTTAAGCTTTTCCAAAACCGCCTCTATCATTGCGTTTGAAATAACCTTTGCTTTAAGCTCAGCCTCGCTGACGATGCTTTCGGCTCTGGCATTTGCGCTCACTATCATCGAGCCTATCTGCTCGCTGACTCTGTCGTACTTGCTCGACTTTTCATAAAGCTCGGAATTGGTCTCACACATTTTTTCGTATTCGTCACCCTTAGCTTTCAGCTCGGTATTCTCCTTGCTGAGCTGTTCCTTTTCCTCTCCCTGTTTTGCGAGAGTTTCGTTCAGCTCGTCGATCAAAGCCTCAGCTTTTTCGAGTCTTTCTTTCAATTCGGCGTTCTCTGCCAAAAAAGATTCGTTTCGGCTTTCAAGCTCGTTTTCGAGTTCCTTCACCTTTTCTTCAAGCTCGGATATTTTCTTGTTGCTTTCAAGCTCGGCAGCGTGGTGCTTGGTACTTAGAGTTTCAATATATTCGTTTACGTCCTCTTTGTTGTAGCCGCCGATAGCTCCTCTGAATCTTATTTTCTTGTCGTTCATCAAACCGACCTCATTTCGTAAATTTTATTTACCAATAAGATAATACTACCACAAAAACACGTTATTTGCAACCAATATGTCGTTTTTTCTTCAAATTTTCTTCAATTTTTCTTGTTTTTTCATCAAATGGCCTTAAACTTAACCGCCAAAAAGCTAAAAACCGCCTTCTGCCAACATATTTGGCGTATTCTCTTGAAATTTGGGCAATATAATGTTATTATATCAGTACAAAGCAGAACACAAAAACGAGCAAAAGGCGGTTTTGATATGTCAAAATATGTAATAGGAATAGACGTAGGCGGAAGCACGACGAAAATAGTCGGATTCGACGAAAACAAAAAACTCATCAGTCCGCTTTTCGTAAGGGCAACCGATCAGATCACCTCTATATACGGTGCTTTCGGCAAGTTCACCTCGGAAAACTCAATAGGACTCGACGAGATCAGCCGCGTCATGATGACGGGTGTCGGCTCAACGTTTATCACAAAACCCATATACGGACTCGAATGCAAAAGCGTTCCCGAATTCCAGTGCGTCGGAAAAGGCGGACTTTATCTGTCGGGACTTAAAGAAGCAATAATCGTAAGTCTTGGCACGGGAACGGCCCTCGTCCACTCCAAAGAAGGCAATATAATCAATTACCTCGGCGGTACGGGAGTCGGCGGCGGCACTTTGATGGGACTGAGCAAACAGCTTCTAAAAATGGACGAGATCGACCACATAGTTGAGCTTGCAAAAGACGGAGACCTGAACAACATCGACCTGCGTATTAAAGATATTTCAAAGCAAGATTCTTTCGGCGGTCTGCCCGAAATAATGACGGCGGCAAACTTCGGAAAGATCAGTGATATAGCAACCAAAAACGACGTAGCTCTCGGAATAATAAACATGGTATTTGAGGTTGCGGGTATGCTTGCAGTCTTTGCCGCAAGAAACCACAACTTAAAAGACATCGTTCTGACGGGTAACCTCACCCGAGTTCCCCAAAGCAAAGAGATCTTCAAAACTCTCAACTCCATGTTCGGCGTCAACTTTATTATCCCCGAAAACGCACAGTTCAGCACCGTTATCGGCGCTGCCCTTTCGGCAGAAGAATAAAAAAACACAGAGGATATGCAAAACCGCATATCCTCTTTTTTTAGCCAACTTTAATTTGACCTTATTTTCTCTTATATCTGTTATACTTGTATCTGTATCTGTTGCTGCGCGTTCTGCGGTATATAAGCATTCCGACGTACGCCGCTATGACCAACAGAATTATCAGCACTGCCATCTTGAACTTCGATGTCTGAGTCAAAGCTTCTATCCTTGCCAGGATATACAAAAAACCGTTTCTGTCAACGTTGTTCTTCGTGATCAAGTCGACCTTGCCTATCTCCTGCCCGTTATAAACCAGAGTCATTGTTCCCGCAACGTATCCCGCCTCGATCGGAGCCTCAAGCTTCTTGTCGTACAATTCGACCTTTCTCTCGATGTCTTTATTCACGTCGATCGACGACGGCAAATAGTATTCTATAGTCTTTCCGGGAAGCAACACGACGTAGTCTACCTGGGCTGACAGCTCAACGTCGATCTCGCATATCATCTCGTTTTCGTCGACCACTTTTTTGTAACCGAAATTATCGTACGACCATTTTATCAGATCGCCCGAAACCATGTACGAATATATATTCGTGTCGTCATACTCAGCACCCATAAGAACGTAAAAGTTGGTCATACCGTTTTTGGAAACGGTAGTAACGAGCACGTGTCCGCCGTCAACGGTCGAGCCCGCATTCATTCCCTTTACTTCCCTGTTTCTGTAACCCGTTTCAACGTTTGTCGAAATAAGATAGTTGCTGTTGTAAACGTAACGCACCTTCGAAACGTTGGTCTTCGGTATCTCGTATCTGACCGCACTGCACATCTCCATATAATCCGCTATGTGATATGCGTACTGTGCAAGCGTGCAGGTATCGTATGCTGACGTATACATATTGGGGTCCGAATAGCCGTATGCGTTCGAATAATATGTATTCTCCATTCCGAGCTCGGCCGCTTTTTCGTTCATCATAGCAATGAAAGCTTCGTGACTGCCGGCTATCTCGTATGCCAGAACGTTTGCCGCGTCGTTTGCGCCGCCGCATATCACGGCGTACAAAAGGTCGTTCACGCTCAGCATCTCGCCCTTCTTCAGTCCTATATTCTTTCCTCTGTAATCACCAAGCGACTCTTTCGTTACTGTCACTACGTGCGAATAGTCCCCGTCATAATGCTCAAGAGCAAGCACGCCCGTCATAATTTTTACGGACGATGCGGGATTGATCCTATCGTTCTCGTTTTTCTTGTACAAGACCTTATCGTTTTCCATATTGTAAACGTATACGTTCTGTACCCTTGAAAGATCGGGCATTTCCGTCTGCGCCGCCCTGACATTCAACGGAATAAGAAACACCGAAAACAGCGTTAAAATTATCAGTAAAAATCTTTTTTTCACTTTTTCTCAAATTCCTTCTTTGAAAAATAGCTCAAAGCGTTCTCAATATCTTTTTTCACTGCAGCCGTCAGCAGTTCGACGTTTTCAAAACGAACCTCGTCCCGCAGTTTTTTACAAAATTCCACTTTCACTTTGCAGTCGTAAAGCCAACCGTCAAAGCCTATTATATGGGTCTCGCAGTTCACGTCGCCGGCGTTCCCGTTCACCGTCGGTCTTGTTCCAACGTTGGAAACACCGTAAAACAACTTATCATTGACCGTACACCTACTTGCGTATATTCCCTTCTCCGGTATTATACGGTCGGCGGGGAACACCTGATTTATCGTAGGAAAACCGAGCTTTCTTCCCAGCTCCTTGCCATGCACGACAGGCAGTTCAATCGAATAAGGTCTGCCGAGCAGTTCGGCTGCTTTCTCCGCCCTGCCGCTTTCGATACACTGTCTGACGAGGGTCGAGCTTATGACCTCTCCGTCCTTGCACACGGGCTCAACGGCTATGACCATTCTCCCAAAGCCTTCCATAATTTCGGTCAGCTTATTCACGTCACCTTTACCGTTTTTACCGAACCTGTAATTAAAGCCGCACACCGCGGTCTTGCAATCAAACAATCCTATCAGTATATTCTCGACAAACTCATCGGGAGTCATATCTTTTACGGCACAAAAGTCCTCGTAAACAGCGTAATCGACGCCCTTTTCGGCAAATATCCGATTTTTCTCTCCGTTTTCGGTCAGAGTGCATATCCCGCCCGATAACAGCTTCATCGGGTGCTCTTCAAACGTCCATACGGCAACCTTAGTTCCCCTGATCTTCTTCTCGGCAACCGCCTTTTCAATAAGAGCCGCATGACCTAAGTGGACGCCGTCAAAGTTGCCCAAGACCAAGCATATCTCACCCTCGGCTCTGTCAACCCGAAGTCCTTTTTTTAAATCAATTATCCTCAAATCTTTTCACCCTATTGCCGTAAAACTAATAACTCTGTCCCCATAAAAAGCGTCAGCATATACGGGAACAGAGTACGATAAGCACAAAGAATATTTTTTACCGCTTTTTACCTAACTCCGAGAAAATTCTTTACAAGCATATTCAAAAGCTCGTCACGGTCGATCTTGCGAATAAGACTTCTTGCATTTTTGTGATTCGTAATATAAGTCGGATCCTCGGAAAGTATATATCCGACGATCTGGTTTATGGGGTCGTATCCCTTTTCGATGAGTGCGGCGTATACGTTCAAAAGTATCTTTCTTGTATCGTCATCTTTTTCTCCGTTCAACGAAAACGTTAGAGTTTTATCTTTCTCATCAAACATCTTTATTTCAGCTCCTTGCAAGATATAGTATAATATATTTTACACCGAATCTTTTATAATATCAAGTATCTTACATCATTTTTTATATATATTTTCAAAAAATTTACGTTAATTTTTGTACACCTTTTGGGTACTCCTGCACTTTTTAAAAAACAAAAGCCCATTTTTCGGGCTTTTGTTTTTTTAGTTTAAGAAAAGTATGACTCAACCACTTTCGAACAGCCTTCGGGCGAGTACCTCCAGACCGATATATGATCTTTGTCTCCGGCGTCGGACACTATTCCCGTATTTTCCGCCTTCATTTCTCCTTTATAGCTGTCTATCAAAACGAGCTTTATCTTCATCCTTTCGGGTATAATGTTTTTTATGTATACCGCTGCCGTCTGCCCCACGGTTATTCCGTCTCGGTATTCGGCAAGTCCTGCAAGATTCGGCGTCAGCTCGACGAATATTCCGTATTCCTCTATACTCCGAACGACTCCTGCCACCGTTTGCCCGATCGAAAACAAAGCCGCATTTTCTTCCCAGGTGCCCAGCAGTTCTTTATGGCTGACGTATATTCTGCCGCTCTCGTGGTCTATACTTTTTATAACGGTTTTTATGTGTTGACCCACAAAAAATCTGTCCGACGGGTGAGATATGCGCGACACGGATATGCAATCTATCGAAAGAAGTGAGATTATCCCGCAGCCTATGTCGACGAACGCCCCGAAATGCTCGAGGTGGGTCACTTTCGAACGAATCACGTCGCCGAGCGACAAGTGGGACAAAAAGCACTCGTAGCACTCCCTCTGAGCCTCTCGCCGAGACAGAATGCATCTAACCTCTCCGTTTTCATCATACTCCACTTCTTTTACCTTAAAACAGACTGCTTTCCCCACTCTCGTTATTACAGCAACATCTTTTACGGTATTTCCGCTACACTCCCACACCACTTCGTCTTTGGGGATTATTCCCTTGATCCCTTTTCCGAGTTCGACGTAGAGCGACATGGAGCCGTTACACAAAACCGCCATTCCCTCTAAAATAATCCCCTCTTTTTTCGCCCGTTCAAGTCCTGAAGGCGTCGATATATACTCTTGATTTTCAGGGGTGGATATTCTCAAACCCTCGGGTAAATAAACTTGATTTTTCACTGTGTTTTTCCTGCCTTTCGGTATTCTTTTTTCGCATCGTTCGCATTCTTGCATTACATCTGTAACATTCTATTTGCGAAAAAACGAATATATGCCCCCCGAAAGCAAAAATTTAAAAACGTCCATTCGGCATTTATCCTTGACACTCGGCATATAAAATGTTATAATAATATGAATTAGTATAAACTGGGGGCATTATATTGAGCGAGTTTAACAACAACAGCTTTTTTGCGGTCTTTTTCAGACAAAAATATATCAACCGTTGGGGCCTTATGCGCAACACAGTAAACGAGAATCTTTCCACCCATGCGGCAGAAGTTTCTTGCATAGCGCACGCTTTGGCGGTTATCGGTAACACGTATTTCGGAAAGAACTACGATTCCGACAGAGTTGCCGTCCTTGCTCTCTACCACGATATGCCCGAAGTTTTCACGGGCGATATGCCCACCCCCGTTAAATACGCAAACGAAGCTCTCAGAAGCTGCTACGCAAGTCTGGAAACCAAGGCGACCGAAGAGCTTATCGACCGTCTTCCCGAAGATCTGAAAAACGAATACTCGAAGCTTTTGACAGTCTCCCCCGAAGATGCCGAACTGAAAAAGCTCATAAAGGGCGCCGACAAGCTGTGCGCTTTGATCAAGTGTATCGAAGAAGAAAAAATGGGTAACAGCGATTTTCACAGCGCTCGCGTTTCGACAGAGCAATCGATAAA
Source organism: Eubacteriales bacterium (assembly GCA_045580755.1). Lineage (GTDB taxonomy): Bacteria > Bacillota > Clostridia > Oscillospirales > CAG-272 > RGIG1995. The sequence continues at coordinate 27,581 of JAZNOI010000047.1, forward strand.
AAACATAATGTTCGACGAGCTCGAATATTTCATCAAAAACTTTCTTCCCGCATTTTCGGGAACGCTTGACGAGCTATGACGAACAAAACGGATATACTGAGCTTATTCCCGGACGAGCTGGAAAAGCTGCTTGAGAACGAACCAAAATACAGAGTTAAGCAACTTTTTGGCTGGCTTCATAAGGGAGCAAGCTTTGACGAAATGACAAACCTCCCCAAGATCATGAGGGAAGGCTTAAAAGAAAAAACGTTTATAGCTCTGCCTTCGATCGAACAGAAATACGTTTCAAAGATCGACGGCACGGTAAAATATTTATTCAGGCTTCACGACGGGCAGTGCATTGAAAGCGTTGTCATGAAATACAAGCACGGGAATACAATATGTATATCGAGCCAGGCGGGCTGTAAAATGGGGTGCAAGTTCTGCGCTTCGACCCAAAACGGATGGGTGCGCAACCTTTTGCCGTCCGAGATGCTCGGACAGGTGCTCGTTGCACAAAACGATACGGGGCTGCGCATATCAAATATCGTTTTGATGGGAATAGGAGAGCCGCTCGACAACTACGACAACGTCATAAAATTTTTACGTCTGGTCAGTCTTGACGAAGGATTAAATATAGGGCTCAGACACATATCTCTGTCAACCTGCGGAGTTGTCGACAAGATATACTCTTTGGCTGACGAAGATCTGCCCGTGACCCTTTCCATATCACTCCATCATTCAAACGACGCGGACCGTTCGGCACTTATGCCCATAAACAAAAGATGGAACATCGACGAATTACTCACCGCCTGTAAGGATTTTTTTGACAGAACAGGCAGAAGGATCTCGTTTGAATACGCCGTTATATCGGGCGTAAACGATAACAAGCAGCAGGCAGATGCCCTGGCGCACCTGTTAAATAAAAAACTCCCGCATATCCCCTTCCACGTTAATCTGATACCGGTAAACCCGGTCGAGGGAACGGGATTCACCAGCATAAACAAGTCGGTAATACTTTTCAAGGAAGAGCTTGAAAGAATGGGAGTGAACGCCACCGTGCGCCGCAAGCTCGGAAGCGATATAAACGCCTCGTGCGGACAGCTCCGCAGACAAGAAATGAACCTTTAAAACTCTGTAACTTTTTGTTTTTGCAAACGGTTCGTATTCTGCGGACGCAATTCAGTCATCAACTTATTTTCTAATCACTATTTGGAGGTACTGTATGCAGTTTTTCGGAAAAAGCGACAAAGGCTTAAAACGCCGCGAAAATCAAGACAGCTTTGTTACCGAACAGCTATATGAAACCGCCCTTCTCTGCATCGTATGCGACGGAATGGGGGGAGCAAACGGAGGAAAGATCGCCAGCACGTTGGCTGATTCCACCTTTCTTAAGCACGTAAAGAAAAAGCTGTCGGATTACGACGGTCAGAATCAGCTGCGATTCAACGGCGAGGATGCCGAAATAGAAAAAGCGCTCAAAAAAGCTGCCGCGAATGCAAACTCCGCAGTTTTCAGACAGGCAACCAAAGATAAAGAGCTTTCGGGTATGGGAACCACGCTTGTAAGCGCGCTCATCTTGGACGACACACTTTACGTTACCCACGTCGGAGATTCGAGACTGTATTACGTATACCCCGACAAGATGGTTCAGATAACGCGCGACCACTCTTACGTACAGACACTTATCGACCTCGGACAGATAACACCCGAAGAAGCGTCATCAAACCCACATAAAAATATAATCACCAAAGCCATCGGCACACAGAAAAAGATCGAACCCGACATTATATTCAAGAACCTGTCGGAAGACAAACCGTCATATCTGCTCTTATGCTCGGACGGGCTGACAAACTTTGTAAACGACGTTGCGATACATAGCATCATACTCGAAAGCGAAACCGTCGAAGATGCTTGCAACGCTTTAATAGATAAAGCTAACGAAAACGGCGGCGGAGACAACATAACCGCAGTCCTTATAAAGACGGACCAAACTGTTATCAGTGAAACTCAGACGGAAGAACAGACCGAAGACGGCAAAACCGACAAAAACGTCGGTCAAAACAGCACGGAAGGGTAAATGAGGTGAGCTTTAATGGAACTTGAAAAATATATAGGACACGTCATAGACAACAGGTATAAGATAGTTAAAGTAATCGGCAAGGGCGGTATGGCTTTCGTATTCGAAGCACTTGACCTTGCTATGAAAAGAGTCGTCGCACTTAAAGTTCTCAAAGACGACATCGCAAAAGATCCCCAGTCGGTCAAACGCTTTATCAACGAGTCAAAAGCTATTTCAATGCTTTCTCACCCCAATATCGTTTCGATTTACGATATTTCCATAAAAGGCGACTTGAAGTATATCGTTATGGAAAGGGTCGAGGGCATTACCCTTAAAAACTATATAACCAAAAAGGGCGCTTTAAGCGAACGCGAGGCTTTGATATACACACAACAGATATTGAAAGCGCTCGAGCACGCCCATTCCAAAGGCATAATCCACCGCGATATAAAACCGCAAAACATTATGCTTCTCAAAAACGGCGTTATTAAAGTTACCGACTTCGGTATTGCAAAACTCCCGAACGCCGAAACGGTAACCGTCGCGGACAAGGCTATCGGAACGGTATATTATATAAGCCCCGAACAGGCAAGCGGAAAGCAGATCGACCCCCGAAGCGACTTGTATTCGCTCGGTATAGTTATGTACGAAATGCTGACAGGCGACCTGCCGTTCAAAGCCGACACTCCCGTTTCGGTTGCGTTGAAGCAGATAAACGAACAGCCAAAAAATCCGAGAGAAGCAGTTCCGAAGCTTGCGGTCGGTGTTGAACAGATCATTCTCACCGCTATGGAAAAGAATCCGGACAAGCGCTTCCAGAGTGCCACGATCATGAGACGCCACGTTGAACAGATGCTGGCTAACCCCGCTTACGTGTTCAGCGACAGAAAAATGGCGGCAGTTGCCGCCCCGACAGGAGTAAAAGCTTTGTTTGCAAAATTCAAGAGCGACAAGCCCAAACCCAAGAGAGAAAGCCAATCTATGCTTCCCATAGTTTTGGGCATATCAGTCTCGTTCGTTTTGATATTGCTCATTGTCGGTCTGATGTTCGTATACGAGATGATTTTCGTTGATAACTCCGAGTACAAGCAGATAACCGTACCGAATTTCGTAGGCGAGATATACAGTATAGAATTTAAGCACCAGCTTGAAGAGCAAGGTTATAAGGTCAACGTAGAATATAAAGATTATAAGGGAAGCGACGAGGTCTCCCCCGGCGAGATCCTCGAACAGGATCCCCCCAGCGGTGCAAAGAGAAAGATCACCGTCGGAAAACAGAGCTGCAAGCTCACCCTTTATATATGCAGAGATATGACCTCGAACACCGTTGAGCTGTCCGACTATAAGATGCGCGAGTACAGAAACGTCGTGATCAAGCTTGAAAACCTCGGTCTTAGAACAAGAATCAAGTTCCAGAACCACGAAACCATCCCCGACGGAATGATAATCGATATGTCTCCCGCCGCCGGAACCGTCGTTTCAAAGGGTGATGAGATAATCCTGACCGTCAGCGACGGACCGCACGTTGAAACGATAGAAATGCCCAACCTCGTTGGCATGGATAAGGACAAGGCTATCAAGAAGCTTGAATCACTCAAGCTAAACGCCATTGTCGTTGAAAAAGAATCCACCAAAGAAGAAAAAGGCAAGGTCATCGAACAGGGTTGGGAAGCAGGAAGAGACATTACTACCGGTAACGATATTACCATTATCGTAGGTCTCGGAACGGATAAAGAGGAAGAACCGGAAAAACCCGAACCCGTAACCCTCGGCGATTACACCGGTCAGGATATCGACAACGTAAGAGCCATGCTTAACGCTTTGAACATAAGACACGAGACAATCAGTGAACATAACAACGATTACGATGACGGTAAAGTATTTATGACCGACCCCGCGCCCGGAACAAAGGTATTCCCGAGCACGAAGGAATTTGAAGGAACGACTATCAAGATCTACGTAAGCCTCGGACGCAAAGAAGAGAATTCTACTAACGAAGATACGACGACAGCGCCCGACGATACAACAAAGGCTCCCGATGATACGACAAAAGCGCCTGACGACACAACAAAAGCGCCTGACAGCGAAACCACAGCGCCCGATAACGTAACGACAGCGCCCGAAGACACGACGGGTACACCGGAAGAAACGACGGGCACACCGGAGCAAAACGGGCCGGACGAAACACCGTAACAACATACTTATCCTCCGTATTAAAAGTACGGAGGATTTTTTTATTTCAAAACAAAATTTTTTCTATCCGCCGGGGACTATATCTAAAGGCATCTCGCTTATAAAAAAGCAAAAACGCTGCCGCGTTTTTTTAAGAAGTACAAACAGTCAGGGCTTCGCCCCGAACCCCACAAGAGACGCGCTTTTGTAAAAGCGCCCTCTTGACTCCAGCCAAAACTTTTAATAGGACTATATTTTTTTTCATATTGCCTTTAATTCCGCATATTTTTTGTGCTGTTAGCACAAATTTTCAACCGCAACTTTTTCACATTAGATATACACTTTTTTGGCAAAACCACTTAAATTTATTTTTAGATGTGTTATAATTATAATGAATAAATTTGCGAAAACAAAACACTCGACCACACAACATATTTATTACGTCAGGAGAATAGAAAACAAATGAAATACGATATCATCCATTTTGAAGCACTCGGAAAAGAGGCAGACCACCTCAAAGAAGAAACGGAAGCAGCCCAGGCAAAAGGAAAACTCCCGAAAGAGTACAATTACGTTATCACCCCCTTAAATCTTCAGGAATATATGGCAAATAACCCCGACACCGTTCTTCCCAATATAATCACCACAAAAACCCATTCAAAACTCCCCGAGGATTATTTAAAAGGAAATAAAAAGAGCGTGATCACGCGCAGTGCGGGATACGACCACTTTGAACATCTGGTCGACGTTGCAAACGTTACCTCTTTGCGCGAATATTGCGTAAACGCCGTAGCTCAGACAGCCATTAAGTTTACATACGCTGCGGCAGGTTATCTCAACCACTACACCACAAATACGCTGACCTTCGAGAGAAACAAAACAGTTTCTTTTATGGAGCTAAACAAGGACAGAACGGCGACTGTTTTCGGAGTAGGCAAGATCGGAAAGAGGATTTACGACCTTCTCGTCGCAAACGGACTTAACGCTCAGGCTGTCGACGTCAGACAGGACGAGCTGTCAAAAACATACGGCAACACCGTAAACTTCGTTACAAAAGAAGAAGCGATCAAAAACTCGGATATTATTATTAACGCGATGAACCTCACAAGAATCGAAAAAAGCAAGTACTACAACGTAAACTACTTCTCCGATGATGTTCTCGCAAAAGCAAAAGACGGCATTATATTCATAAACGTTACGCGCGGCGAGATCGCTCCCGAGGCAACCCTGATGAAGTATTATAAATCGGGCAAGATCATCGGCATCGGCGTTGACGTATTCTCGGACGAAAACGGTTTTTCTTCGTTGCTCAATAAAAAATCAGACACCCCTTCCGAAAACCATAAGGCAGCCCTCGAAATGCTCGAAGGCGCCGTGAGCAGAAAAGAAAATATTTATGTTCAGCCGCACCAGGCGTTTAACTCCGACGTTGCGGCTATGTCGAAGGCAAGCGAAACGATCAAGCACATGATCTCTTGGTACGAAAACGGTAAAGAAAGATTTGATTCACAGCTTCCCTACTACTCAATGTGATAATTTTTGTTAATTTTTAACATTAGACTCCGTTTTATAACACGCTACCTCGCTTTACAACCGGTTTCACCCTCGCAAAAACACCGAAGACAAAGCCATTTATGTTATTTTATGTGAAAAAACACACCGTTTTCGGCAGAAGTGCAAAAACGCAATATAATAGTTGTAATAATGGCTTTTTTTCTCCAAAAACTGTTGACAGAAAGCCCTTTGACTACTATAATTAAGATGAAATAATGTTAAAAGTAACATTTTTTGTGAAAATCGTGTTATTCGCGATCATATCTTTCGAAATTATTCGAGCACTAATGAGACAAGGAGAATTCCCGATATGAATTCCGAGAGAAGAAAAATAATAAAAGAAATGCTTTACTCAAAGCCTTTCGTATCTTTAAAGGAGCTTACCGAGCTTTTCCCCAAGGTGTCCGGCATGACTATTCGCCGTGACATAGATTATTTCGAACAGCAAGGCGAGGCAATAAAAGTCAGAGGCGGCGCACGCTCAATGAAGTTTATTACCACGTCGATGGAAGAAAAGTTCCCGAGCAGAATGAACAAGAACGTTCCCGCGAAAGAGGCTTTGGCAAGAAAAGCCATCGATATGATCGAAACGGGAAGATCTATATTTCTCGACTCGGGCACTACTATGATGAAGATGGCAGCCCTTCTTCCCGACGAAAGACTTACGATAACGACGACCGGACCGAATATAGCTATGGAGCTTCTGAACAAAAAACAGACGATAATAAACCTCGTCGGCGGAATGCTCAACAGAGACAACATTTCGGTTTCGGGAACACAGGCTTTAAGATTTCTCGATGACATAAACATCGACACAGCTTTTATAGTTCCGTCGGGTGCATCAGCCCACACCGGCTTGACTTGCGGCAACTACAGCGAGTGCGAGCTTAAAAAGCTTATCGTCCAAAAGGCGAGAAGAATAATAGTTTTGCTCGACACGACAAAGCTCGACAAAACTCTTCCCTATACGTTCTGCGATATCAAGGATGCTTACGCTATAATAGCAAACGGCCCCCTTCCCGAAGATATAGCAGCACTTGCCGAAAGCAACGGCGTTCAGATCATCAGAGCATAAAAAAATAATTAATATATAAATATTTTGGAGGTAAAACTTATGGCAACATTAGTTATAATGCCGCGTCAGGGCCAGTCGGTCGAAAGCTGCGTCATTACCGAATGGAAAAAGAAAAAAGGAGATGCAGTTGCTGAAGGCGACGTACTCTTCTCCTACGAAACAGACAAATCGTCTTTTGACGAACCCGCAACGGTTTCGGGCACTCTTCTCGAAGTATTCGCAGAAGAAGGCGACGACGTTCCCTGCCTCGATCCCGTTTGTATAATCGGTGCAGAGGGCGAGGATATCAGCGCACTTATGCCCAAAGCAAGCGCAGAAGAGGCTCCCGCTGAGGCTGCTTCTCCCGCAGAAGAAAAGAAAGAAGAAGCAAAGAAAGAAGAAGTCGTCGTTGCGACAGAAAGCGCAGACAAGGACGGCTTGATGAAAATATCGCCCAGAGCAAAGAATCTTGCAAACAAGACTTATGCAGATCTTTCTCAGGCTACCCCCACAGGCCCCAACGGCAGAATCATTGAAAGAGACGTAAACAGACTCCTCGACAACGGTCAGAGACTCACTCCCGAACAGTACGAAACGTTCATGAAGACGGGCGTTGCTCCCACAGCCGCTGCTATAGAAGCTCCCGCAGCTGCAGAGGCAGCCGTTGCCGCTCCCGTTGCAGAATACGAAGACGTTAAGCTCTCCAACGTTAGAAAGGTTATCGCTAAGTCGATGCACGAATCCCTTTCTTCCATGGCTCAGCTTACACTCAACGCTTCGTTCGACGCAACTCAGATCATGGAATACAGAGCACTCCTCAAGAAGAACGCAGAAGGCATGGGCCTTGGAAACATTACGTTCAACGATATGGTACTCTTCGCAGTTGCAAAGACTCTGAAGAACCACAAGGATTGCAACGCACACTTCCTCGGCGACAAGATGAGATATTTCAACAACGTCAACCTCGGTATTGCAGTTGACACCGAAAGAGGACTCCTCGTTCCCACCGTATTCGGCGCAGACAAGATGAGCCTCAACGAGCTTTCCGCTAATGCTAAAACAGTTATCAAGGCTGCTCAGGGCGGTTCTATCAGCCCCGACCTCCTTTCCGGCGGTACGTTTACAGTCACCAACCTCGGAGCTATGGGCATTGAAAGCTTTACTCCCGTTATCAATCCTCCCCAGACCTGCATTCTCGGCGTATGCAACATCACCCGCCGCGTAAAAGAGGTAAACGGTCAGGACGTATTCTACAATGCAATGGGTCTTTCTCTCACGTTTGACCACAGAGCTCTCGACGGCGCTCCCGCAGCAAGATTCCTCAAAGAACTTTGCACGAACCTCGAAAACTTTAACCTTTTGATGGCTAAATAAGTTAAGAAAGGAAGTATATAAGAATGTACGATCTTATTGTGATCGGCGGCGGTCCCGGTGGATATAACGCAGCCGAAAAAGCCGCTCACGGCGGTCTCAAAACTCTCGTAATCGAAAAACGCGCTATGGGCGGTGTTTGTCTCAACGAGGGTTGTATCCCCACAAAGACTCTCCTCTACTCCGCAAAAATATACGACTACGCAAAGCACAGTGATGCTTACGGCGTAAAATTCGACGGTGCTTCGATCGACCACGCAAAAGTCGTTGAAAGAAAAGGCAAGGTTGTAAAGACTCTCGTTTCCGGTATTGAAGGTACCATGAAGAGAGCGGGCGTTGAAGTTGTAAAAGAAGTTGCGGAAATCAAAGAAAAGACTGCAGAAGGCTTTGTAGTTAAAGCCGGAGATAAAGAATACGTAGGAAAGCAGCTCCTTATCTGCGCAGGCTCCGAAGCCGCAGTCCCCCCCATTCCCGGACTCAGAGAAGCTGTTGCTTCCGGTTTTGCAAAGACCAACCGCGAGATCCTCGATATGACGACCGTTCCGAAGGAACTCGTTGTTATCGGCGGCGGCGTTATCGGTCTCGAAATGGCAAGCTATTTCAACTCGATCGGCTCGAACGTTAAGGTTATCGAAATGCTCGACCACATCGCAGGCCCCACAGACAGCGAGATCTCGGCCCTCCTCCTCAAGAACTACAAAAAGAAGGGCGTTGAATTCCTTCTTTCCGCAAAGGTTACGTCCGTCGGAACAGACTGCGTAAACTATGAGATCGGCGGCGAAGCAAAGACCGTTAAGGCAGACTGCGTTCTCGTTTCGATCGGAAGAAGACCTTCAACTGCAGGTCTCGGCCTTGAAAATATCGGCGTTCTCACCGAAAGAGGCGCTATCGTTACGGGTGAAGACGGCAAGACGAACGTTCCCGGCGTATGGGCTGCAGGCGATATCAACGGTAAGTCGATGCTTGCTCATACAGCTTATCGCGAAGGCGAAGTTTGTATAAACAATATCCTCGGCAAGAAGGACAAGGTTAACTACAACGCTATTCCCGCAGTTATCTACACCAACCCCGAAGTTGCAAGCGTAGGCGAAACGTCCGAAACTGTTAAGGCTAAAGGTCTTGACGCTAAGGTTGAAAGCTACACGTTGCGCTACTCCGGCAGATACATTGCAGAAAACGAAGGCGGCGACGGCATCGTTAAGATCATTATCGACAAGAATCACCGCACGATCCTCGGCGTACACATGATCGGAACTTACGCATCCGAGATCATTTACGGAGCTGCTATGATGGTTGAAAACGAAATGCGCGTTGAAGACGTACACAAGATGGTATTCCCTCATCCCACGGTTTGTGAAGTCATCAGAGAAGGTCTCTTCCAGATCTGACGGATCCCAACATAATACCGTTTGCACAAAATGAAAAATATTAATTTATATAAAATCTAAAAAGGAGAATTACTACTATGCCTAAGAGTCAATACGTAGACCCCAAAAAGGTTTTTGAACCCGGTTTTATCACATTTAACGATATTCCGGTCTGCCAGTACAACAAAACACTCGCAGAAGAAAAGAAGATTTACACAAAAGACGATATGATGCGTATCTACCACGATATGCGCGTTATCCGTGAATTCGAGACGATGCTTAACGAAGTTAAGACAAAGTCTGCTTACAACGGCGTTGAATACAACA
>JAZNOI010000048.1:0-6315 GCA_045580755.1 Eubacteriales bacterium
ATATTCTTCGCCTTCGTTATAGAGAGGGTCTATATAAGCTTCTTCCTTTTCTGTGCCGAGCTGTAAAAAGCTTATTACTTTTTCATTTTGACCGTCTTCAGAGTGTAAATATTCCCCGACTTCGAAATATACTCTTGTGTACAAGTCGCTGTACTCTTCTGTACCGATTACCTTGCCTTTAACAATATAATCTGCTGACTCGTGTAATTCCTCTTCGGTGTATTTTTTGAGTGACAAAGATAATCCGTTAAGGATTTTCACACCCATTATATCATCGGGGTGAAAAGAGCTAACATTACCAGAACTCATATCGCTCAACCCATACATTAAATGGTCACTATTATCAATAATAACACCATTATAGTATATGTTGTGTATTCTTTCAATGTACAAATCATCCAATCCTAAAGCATGGCCCATCTCATGACAAATAATATCTCTCACTTCGAGAAAATTATTTTCATCAACATCTGGGACTAAAGCGGTCGAATTAAGAATAATACTATTCTCGCCACACCCGCCCAGAACACCTTCCGGCATATCTGAAGAAATACTAATTGTTAAGTTGGGAGTTTCCCATGATTCACAGAATTTAAAAATAGTTTCCCCTAAAGCATTATTCCATGCATCTACAGCCGATTCGATTAAAATAAAATATTCATGATTTTCAATTAGTTGATCGATATCCACATCAATTATTATCGGTAATGAAAGAAGAGGTCTTCCTCTATACGACCATCCATCAACTTCGCTACCATATTCACTATTACTGCCAAAAATATTTATAGAATAATTAAGCTGTTGAGTATTTTCCGTCATATTTGATTTAACTTTTAGATAATACGTTTTGCCATCTCTCTTTATAGTGCACCGTTGCGGATTTGTAACAGTATAGAGTGCCTCTTCCAAAACAGTAGGATTGTTATCGTCCCCGGAATAAATTTCAAGAATGTAGTTTGCACAATTAGTCTCTTCACCGGCAGGTTTTTCTGCTTCAATTTCTATAACAATATGTTCCCAAAACGCGGAATCTGCGTTCAACTTATACCATTTATAGTCATTTTTATGCAAGATCCATCCTGTGGCACCAATAAAGTTAATAGTTTGTGCACTCGGAGCATCTTTATTCTCCACAGTCTCAATAATCCACTCTTGATGTGCAGCTCCATCAACTCTGTCTTGAACTACAACATTACCATTTTCCGGATCTACCCCCAAGACTTTTGATAAATCATTTTTCCAAACAATTGTATACTTATCGGAATTAACGATTTTAACAATTACCCAGGTAGCGTCATGGCCAACTTGACCACTAAGCTTAACCCTTGCATATCCATTTTCGTTTATCTGATCGTCATCACCGGTTATATTCATTGAGGTATTAAGTAACGATTTTATTGTATAAAATCCCTCGTCATCATGTCTCAGTTCCCACATTTGAGTTTTATCAAATAGATCAGCTGTGTTTTGCTCCACAAGAGTACCATCAACCAAATTGCCCCCTTGCAAATCTAATTGTTTTCCAGTGTAAGCATTCCTTATATAATAAGTCCCAAATCCAAACGGAATCGAAGGCTCTATTTTAACTACAATGTCATAAGTATTCCCGTTTGTAAACGTTACTCGTATAATTGATTCGCCGGTATATTTTGCTTTTACCTCCCTTGTTTGAGGGTTGAAGTCGGCACATTGTGCTCCGGTTGCCTGCGATACAGAACTTACTTCTCCGTCTATATCTTGTAATAAATCGTCGGTCAAATATACAACATCGCCGATATACATCGATATATCATCGGGACACTTTGTGAACGTCCATTTTTCCCAGGCACCGGTACTTAAACTCGAATCATGCCAATTGTGTACAAACTCTCCACCGTTTTTCGTAAACGTTCTGGTATTGAACGTAAAGGTCGTATTTTCTCCGGTGTAAACACTGATACATTTCTTTGGCGTAACAAGCGGATATATGCTAAAACTTCCGTCCGAATGTTTTTTCAACCTAAACTTAATATACGGGGAAGATTTGTTGTTTGTATAATTGTTCAGCGTCATCGGCTGTCCGTTGTTACACGCACCGTTTGCACTTCCGTAATATAGTTCAAGATTGAAAAGCATTTGGCTTTCGGGAGAAAGGGTATACGTCCCGTCAGAATTCTTTTCTATCTCCCATCTTTGGGTTGGCTTTGATTCATCAGCCTGAACTATTGCTGTATTCGTGTTTTGATCGTGAGTCAACACATTATTATTGTATTGGTTGGTGATTATATATGTTCCGTCCGTCAAAGATGTATCCCAATCAAAAAGCGCAAGTCTTTGGAATCTCCATCTTTGATTTAACGTGCCTGTCTGAGTGTTCAACTGGACCGACTGACCGGGAATCTTGTCAAAAACTCTTCCGCTCAACCCGTATTCAGCCGTCGTCTGAATACCGTTATATACTTCCAACACTTTATTGCTGCTTATCGCAGGCATGATCGAATAATCTCCCGACCCATTCCTTATGATAAAGAACTTGCGAGCTCTGGTATCATCGGTGGAACCGTAATCGTACATTGTCAACGGTTGTGTGTTAACGTCCTCGGCATAATATACTTCCATCGAATGATTGGGTTTTTCAACGGATTGTGATTTGAATGTATACGTTCCGTCAGAATTGAGAGTTATATTCCACTTCTGGCAGGGTTGTTCACTGTACGTCCATACGTTTACCGTATTGTTCGCATTGGTATGATGCAAATACCGACCGTTGTATAGGTTTTCGATTATATATTCTCCGCTCTGAATATCCGTTACGTATCCATCCGGATAATCCAAACCCGAACCGGGTTCGTCGCCCGAATCGGGGGTCTCGCTTCCTGAATTGGTTTCTTGATATTCAACAGAAATATAGGGAATATATTCCAGGCTTCCGTTCGGTCTGTAGTCGGCTGAATACAGTTCTGCCGGAACACCGAGACCGCTTGGCGTAATCTCTTTTAATCCCATCGAACACTCGTGAATCGACATTTCATATTCAGCTGCGATCTTGTCGACAAAATCGTAACCCGTAAATCTTAACCATCCGTCACTCGGCATTGCAGCAACGTACCCATAGTAGTACGTCAAAGACGGCATATTATCCCACGTCAACGTCGAGGTGTTGATTATCTGATACGAGGTTTCGTAGAGTGCTATTCTTCCGATGTATTCGTTGTTCGGGGTGGCTTTTATATTGAATACTGCATTTGTGATAGTATTGTTCGTAATATCTATATACGGTAGGTCAACACTCTGCCCCCAGAAACTTATATATTCAACTCCGCTTGAGTTATTACCTACGTAAAGATACGCACCGGAATTGTTGACCGGAGCTGTCTGTCCTTCATATACGTACGTATCAAGCTGCGTTGTCTGGGCGTTGCCCTGTGTCGTAACCGTCGGGTCTATTACCACTGGATATACTCTGTCTGCACTCGTCAGCCAAACATTATCCGGAGTATACGTTATTCGCCATTCTTTTTTGCTTTCCTGTGCTATCGTCACAGATATGCTGTCAGATATTGAGTCAGCCGCGTCATACATATAGGGGGCAGCTATCTTAATTATAACGTTGCCTTCACCGTCGGTGAGGTTTACACAGTTATCTTTATCAAGCACGGGGGTGAGTCCGTCTGTGTCTATAACCATGCTGTATGACTTGAAGCCGTTGTACGATTCAAGCACGATCTCTTCGTTCAGTTTACCGCTTGTCAAAACATACCGAAGATTCGTTCCCTCACCAAACGCTCCGTTGTATTCTACGTTGGATTGGGCAAATGATGCCGATTGTATAAACGTTCTGTTGTAGTTTTCGATCGCCTCGTTCGCAGCAATCAGCGTAGTATCGTTCTTGATCGTTGATAATTTTGTCGAATCTATGTTCTTTATGTGTTTTTTTGCGTTTTCTTTTTTCGCAGTTACTTCTTCAAGAGTGTATTTTGCGTTTTTTGCAATTCGTTCTTTATTCTCTTTTAAAATATCTTTCGTGGTTTTTATCGACGCCTTGGACTCCTTCGACAGTTTCACTTTCGAAATACCGTTTACGGAATCCGTCTCTGCCTCTACCGTCCAGCTTATTTTATAGCCGTCCGATTCAAGCTTTACAAGTTTTGACGAATTCGTATTGTTCGAAAACTTTACTTTCATGAGTCCGTCAGCGGGTGATATATCACTTCCGTTATCACTTACGGCATATTCTATATCAACCCATTCGCCGCCCTGCGCCTGATGTACGGCTTCGGGATATGATACGGCAATATACTTACCGTCGTCACATAAAAAATGCTTTTCATTTTCTTTTCTCTTTGACACATCTTCTTCTAAAATGATCGGAGAAAGCATTTTTTCGACTGTTGATTCGTTTGTGGTTTCAGGGGATCCTGCGGGTGTCTCTGTGCTCGTGCCATTGGAAAGCACCTCCGAATCGCTTGAAGCAGTTGCAAAAACCGAGCTTGGAAACATAGAAATACTCATGCATGCTGCCAATACGAAGGCGATTACCTTGTGTTTAAAAAGTCTGTTCTTCATTTTTTCCTCCAAAGATTATTAAATTTTTTGTAATGGTTTTCCCGGAAAAACTTCAGAATCTATCCCCCTATGGCAATAGTATACCATTTTTTGGCTGTAAAGTCAACACCAATTGTTAAAAAATACCAAATGTTACATTATCTCGCCAAAATCCCATCACAAGTGTATTAAAAGACAAAAAAATCCCCCCCCGTTTTGACATACGCCCCAAAAAGTTAGACACTTTTGGCGGTGCATATCATATTCACGGGGGATTATTTTACTTTATATATACTCTTTTGCGATGCCGTCAAGCCTCTTGTATACCTCGTCCGTCTGCAACCTGTCCTCCGCATACGCCTTTCTCAAAAGTTCTCCCGGAATGTACGTGTCATATTTCTCAAACACGGGCATCTCGGTCGTACTTACAAGCGAATACGGATCGATCCCCTCTGTCTTCGCGTTGCGGTCAAGCATCTTTATGAAGCCTTCGGGATCGGGCACTTCCATTTTAAACATAATGTAACAGCTTTCCGACTCTATTCTGCTTATCTTATATTCGGAAGAATTCTGCGCAATATATTTTCTCAAAGTCCGCATTGACCGTGTGCCAAGCCACGGGAATATGCACCATGAATAACCCCCGAGATGAACGAGCGATCTTTTTAACATACCCGTATTGCGAGCAACGTTTCGCGCCGCCTTTAATCTCGAAACGGCGTTTGCTTTCAAATACGGATAGACCGTATCCTCTTCAAGGACCTTCTTCATTCTTTCAAGGATCCGCGTGTGTATCTCGCCGTAATCTCCCGGCCACGATACTTCCATTTTGCCCTTCACGAACTTAACGTAAACGAGACGTCTCGGAATATCCAGCTCCTCGACTTCCCATACCTTTCCCGCAAGAGCAAATCTGTCTCCAACGGGCGGCGGCGATGTTATCGTTCCGATCTCGTCGGAATTACACCTTACCGTAAAGTCCTCGCTGTCCTTGAATACGGCATAAAATTTAAAACTGTTGGTCAGTTTTTCCCCTTCAAGCCCAACGATAAGTCCCTTTTCCTCCGTCTGCTGAATATATCCGTTTTGCAACATAGACAAAAGAAGCTTTTTATAATCTTCCTTAGTTATTTCCGAAAAAGGCGGCAAGCTGAGCACCCTTTCGGCAAGCTGTTTCGGAGACAGTTCTCCCGACGCTGTCAACACCGATAAAGTCTGCTGAAACAGCAAACTAAACGGCATTTTCTTCACCCTCGGCGGCTCAATAAACCTTTCTTCGAGATAAAGCTGTATGATCGCAATACCCTTTATAAGCTCCCACGGCATTATCTGAGGTAGGGGCGCGTTCGGCAACGGGTCTTCCTCGCGAAACACCATTACCATTTCGGGCGGCTGATCCCTTCTTCCCGATCTTCCCAACCTCTGCAAAAAGCTCGACACAGAGTTCGGGGCATTGTTCTGCAATATTCTTTCAAGTCTGCCGATATCTATACCCAGCTCAAGCGTTACCGTAGCGCAAGTAACCGTATGAACGTCATCGTCTTTTAGCTTCATCTCCGCCTCTTCGCGCAACGAAGCCGAAAGATTTCCGTGATGTATCGTAAAAACGTCCTCTTCTTTTTTTGCGTCGGCTATCTGGCGCAGAGTTGCCGTAACGTATTCGGTCTCCTCTCTCGAGTTCGAGAAAACGAGACTCTTTTTGTTTTTTACACATTCGTATATATATTCGTATCCCGCGTCGAAAAGAGCCTTTTCGTTTGTTTTGTCATCGGTAGCCGTCGTCTGATCCTT
>JAZNOI010000049.1:0-3386 GCA_045580755.1 Eubacteriales bacterium
CGGCTTCAGTGATATTTTATTCGCCCCTTTAACTTGCAAAGCAAATATCACTCGGCGAAAGCCGAATATCACTGCGAAGCAATAGATCTCGCCGCAGGCGAATAAAACTGCGAGACTTCCTTATGAGAAGTCTCGCATACCGTGCGCTTTTAATGCTTTTAATTATTTTGCTTTTTTGAACGTTACTTTCGTGTCGAGAACCTTGATCACAAGTTCTTTTTCCGTAAGTTCGTAGAACGTTTCTTCTTTGTCGATGAGAAGCTCTTCTTCGTCAAATTCGTATTCCTGTACTACTTCTTCGAACATCTCTTTCTTAACTTCGTCAAGGTCGATTTCGCTGAGCATGGATTCCCAGAGCTCATCTTCTGTCTGGCCCAACGACTTAAGAATCTCTTCGAATGTGAGCTTTTGACCGGTCTGTGCATTTACGGTGTCGGTAAGAAGATCCTTCATTCCGTCGCGGATAACGTCCAAAACGGCATCAAGGAATTCTTCAGCGGATTCTTCGTCAACTGTCTGAGTAACTTCGCCATCATCAAATTCAAGGTAAACTTTTACGTCGGGAAGATCTTTGAAATCAAGATAGTCAGACATTTCTTCTACTTCTTTTTCAATTTCTTCTGCGAAAACTTCGCCCTTTATCGTGCCTTCCCATTTGCCGAGGATAAGGTCTTCAGGCTTTTTGTTACCGCAGCTCGTGAGCGCGAATGCAGAGAAAAGCATTACAAACGTCAACAACAATGCAAGTGTCTTTTTCATAAATATTCTCCTTAAGATAATAGATTTCTCCGCATCTGTTGCGGAATATCGTTCACGATACAGTATATCACTTTCTTTACTTTTTGTCAATTAATTAAAAATTATATAAAAAACGTATAATAGGCCGTCTTTTTTGCTTTCCTTATTGACATAAATGGGGTTTATTGGTATACTCTATACATAGGGTATATCATACTTGATATATCAATAAAACTTGCGGAGAAATACTATGAAATGGATTATCGCATCCGACTTGCACGGATCTTTTTATTACTGTGAAAAATTGTTAAATGCATTCAAGCAAGAAAAGGCAGACAGGCTTTTACTTCTTGGGGATGTTCTTTATCACGGGCCGCGAAACGACCTTCCCCGAGACTATGCGCCAAAAAAGGTAATAGCCGCTTTAAACGAAATAAAAGACAAAATAATGTGCGTGCGCGGCAACTGCGACACCGAGGTCGACCAGATGGTTCTCGACTTCCCCATTTTAGCCGATTATGCGATAATAGATGCGGGCAATGCTTTGATATACGCTACACACGGGCACAAGTACGGCCCTGACGCTCTTCCGCCCGTAAATAAAGGCGACGTTTTGCTTTTCGGGCACATACACGTACCAAAGAATTACGACAAAGACGGGATCAGAATAATGAATCCCGGCTCCGTTTCGATTCCTAAAGAAGGATCGCCCAACTCATATATGATTTTTGACGGAAAGGCTTTCTGCTGGAAGGATCTTGAAGGAAACGCGTACGACAAATTTGTCTTTTGAGAAAATACGGAGGCTGACCGATGAATATACTTCACATGAAATATGCCGTTGAGATCTCAAAGGCGGGGTCTATAAACAAGGCTTCAGAGGTGCTTTTTGTGGCTCAACCCAATCTCAGCAGGGCGGTTAAGGAATTGGAATCGGATCTTGGGATCATAATTTTCGACCGTTCGGCAAAAGGAATGGTTCTGACTATTGAAGGCAGAGAGTTTATCAACCAGGCACAACAGATATTGCGCCAGATAGAAGAGGTCGAAAGTAAATACAAGGTGGGTAAGGGTGAAAAACAGAAGTTTTCCGTATCCGTTCCCCGTTCGGGCTATTTATCCGAGGCTTTTTCTCGTTTTTCGAAGCATATCGATATGTCCAATGCCGAGATATTTTATAAAGAAACGAATTCGTGGAGAGCGATCAACAACATTCTGGCGTCTGATTATAACTTGGGAATCGTCCGTTACGCCAAAGAGCACGACAAGTATTACAAGGTTATGCTCGAAGAAAAGGGGCTGAACGTTGAGGACATAGCCGAGTTCAGCTATAAGCTGGTCGTGAGCAAAAACAGTCCGCTTGCCGACAAAGACACAGTAAAGCTTTCCGAGCTTTCGGCGTATATAGAAATAGTGCACGCCGACTCGTCTGTTCCAACGCTTAACATAAACGATCCCAAACAAAATAATTATTCGACGGGCGACGAGCGAAAGATCTATATATTTGAGCGCGCAAGTCAGTTCGACCTGCTTTCAGAAAACAACAGAACGTTTATGTGGGTTTCTCCCGTTCCCGAAAAGCACTTGAATTGCTACGGCCTCGTGCAGAAAAAATGCGACGAGGGAAAAACGGTGTACAAGGACGTGCTTATCTATAAGAAAGAATACAAGCTTTCGAAACTCGACAAGTTGTTTGTTGAGGAGATACATAAAACCAAACCGACATGTTAAGTAATTATATGGTTGTATAAATAGAGGGTATATCAATAATTATAATATTGATATACCCTTTTTATAATACACAAAACAGAAAATGTGTGCTAAAATGTATAAAAACATTAAGTATGTGATAGAAAAGCGGGGGTTACTATGAGAAAAACAGTTTCGAAAGCAACACTTGGACGAGTTCCCGTATACTTGAAATACTTGCAGTCTTTGCCCGAAAGCGATAAATATATATCTGCGACAAAAATTGCAAACAGTCTCAAACTGGGTGACGTCCTCGTCAGAAAAGATCTCCAGATGATAAGCGGAGAGGGTAAGCCTAAGGTAGGATACGAAAAGAACGAGCTTATGGAAAAGCTCGGAGAGTATCTTGAAAACGTAGATAAGAAAAACCGTGCTGTCATAGTCGGTGCGGGCAAGTTGGGCTGTGCGCTCCTTTGCTACGGCGGATTTCTTGATTACGGCGTAGACATTGTTGCGGCGTTTGATACTGACGAATCGAAGATCGGAACCACCGTCGGCGGCAAGAGCATTCATTCTGTTAAAGAATTCAAGTCTTTCTGCAAAGAAAGTGATATAAACATCGGAATCATAACCGTTCCCGCAAGCGCGGCGCAGATCGTTTGCGACGAAATGGTTAACTGTGGAATAAAGGCGATATGGAACTTCGGTCCCACTTCGTTGAACGTTCCCGACAATATAATCGTTCAGCAAGAGAATCTTGCTCTTTCGCTTGCATATCTAAACGTGCTTTCAAAAGCAAAATAAAGAAAAAGCTCCGAAAAGGCTACTTCTCATAAGGATGTTAAAACCCCGACAGATATTTAAGTCTGTCGGGGTTGTTTTATTCTGTTCGATAAATTGTAACTTGGTGCATTTATTCTCCCCAGAACATTGCTTCGATTTTTGCTTGATATTCATCA
>JAZNOI010000050.1:0-4576 GCA_045580755.1 Eubacteriales bacterium
CTTTGCGGTATATTCGGAAACGTCTATACGGATCACGCTGACAACCTCTGCCATTCTGTCCTCAAAGGTAAAGTCCTTTCCCGTCTGTGTTTTCATAAGGACGGAAAGTCCGTGGCGCTTCTCTGCCATATCTTCAACTATCGTAGCCGTACCGCGTCCCATTACGGAGGAATAGGTAATTCCGTAGCGGCAGGCAACGTCGCCCTCGAATGGTGTTATATCACAGCAAAGCTCAAAGAAAACGTTGGGATTCGCCCTCATCATATCGAGCTTTTTGCCGCGGCGGGCGCCGTGAAGATATATTGTCAGCACCTCGCCGTTCATTTCATATCCGTAATTCATAGGAACCACGTAGGGCTCGTTATCAACACAAAGACCCAGATGAAGAACCTTAGCCGAATCAAGAATCTTTATGATTTCGTTAATATCCGTAATCTGCTGTTCGCGTCTTGTCATTCCCTTTGACATTTTAATCACCTCATTTGTAAGCAATAAATTTCGGCAGCTCATCCGGTGAGCCTACCTGAATTATAAGAAGATCGTCTACGTAAAATATGTACATTTCATCGTATCTGCCGTTGAGCTCATAGAAGATACCGTAATCGTATTCGTTACCGAGATACCTTGTGTTTCCGACGATTGCCTCCCTGCCTTCAATAAGTGCGGCAAGATCAAAGCCCTCGGGGCATTCCTCGATCGAAGCATTTTCTATAAAATCCTTAATATAGGATTCTTCGAGAACAAACTGCACCTCTCTGAAATCCCCCGGGATATATTCCATAGTAATCGTATAGAAGAAAAGGAATTTTTTCACATCAAAGGTCTTGATGGACACGTCGTGCTTTTCGTTATAGCAATAGAGCTCATTATAGGATTGGTTTGTCTCGTATTCAGAAAAGTCATCGGTATATGAACATCTGATAAGCGCATCACCTGTATCGATCTCAATAAACGGATAGGCTATCAAAAACGAAAGGAACAGCACGGCAATAACAGATGATACTATGATAATTATTTTTTTCATTTAAGCACCTTCCTTTCTTTCGGCAGATGTACCTTTATTTTCTCATATTCAAGAGAACGCTTTTTTATTTTTTGCATCTCTTTATCCGTAAGCTTTACCTTTACGTCCCAAACCTTACGAAGGAAGTATTCCCTCGTGCTTATGTTAAAATCTCCAAAGAAAAAATCGTATTCCTTTTCTTTTTTTGCCTTGACAGATCCTGTGATCATATCGTCGTCCAGCCATATCTCGATTTTCGTAACGTCCTCGTACCGAAAAAAACGAAGCTCGTTAAAATAGATTATTGACACGTGCTTTTCGGACACGGAAAGACCGTAATTGAAATAAAACAGGAGAGCTGTGAAAGCAACCGCAAGAACTGCCGAAAGTCCGATAGCTATACCGTACTCTTTATGTAAAAAGGCAGATGCCGTGATAAGGGATAAAGCTGCAAATAAAAGAGCAAACAATGCAGTGGCGAGGGGAGTCATACGGCAAAAGCGCTTGATCTTAAGCTTTTTTCTCTTTGCCCTCTCCCTGTTTCTGTTTTCTATAAATCTGTTTATCAGCTCTATCTTTTCGTTATCCTTTTTCTCTTTAACGTTAAGTCTGTATCCATCCTCAGAGCTTGCCTTATAGACTGCGAGATACTGCTCGGGGCTGAGTATCTTAAAGCTTACCTCTCCCCGCCTCTCCGTTTTTATATCATCAAGGCTTATACCTGCAAAGGACTGCAGCTCTTCGATTCTTGCATAGGAAAAGCTTACGTCATCCTTTTCAAAGGTGTGCTCGTGCTCGTCTGTGAGAACGTAGCCGAGAGTTTCAAGATAGCGGCGAAACTTATTCCATCCGTCAAGAAGATGATACTCGGGAATGAGAATATCGATATCGTCAACAGAAATATCTGCACCGGTTACGTATTCAAGGCCGAGGGAGCCGTAAAGGAGGGGCGTGATGCCGAAATGCTTATTTAATCTTTTTGTGTTTTCAAGAAATGCTTTTAGTTTTATTTTGTTGTCCATTGTTTTGCTTAATTATTAAAGATTAGCCAAGGTGAGCAGAAGGAAAAGCACGCAAAAGCCGACCTCTGCAATCAGACCGATCACGTTTACGATCTTATCCGTTTTTTCTTTAAACAAAAGCAAAAAAATACGGTATAACCCCACACCTAAAACGGCACCGAGGGTATTCGTTATAAGATCGGTCACGTCGCTTATTCCGAGACCTAATATAAACTGTACGATTTCAAAGGCGAAGCTTAAAAGAAAAGCAAACAAAACCTTTTTCAGAAAAGACAGCTTTTCAAAAGCCATTGAAAGATATATTCCCAAAGGAACGAACACAAATACGTTGTACAGTATCTCCTTCAGCTGAACGGACAGCCGCACCTCTTCGGAAATATTAAAGGGTATAAGGTTTATCTCTCGCGAGCGAAACAAAACGTCCGGGGGAGAATAAAACTTAAAGAGTATAAGCCACGCAAGAAAGAACAGGTATACTCCGAAAACCGTATACGTAAACCGTTTTTTTCGGCTCTGATTCATATTAGCGATCTCATTTCTTATTTTCTTTTTAAGGTAATCGTTTTATTAAGACGTCCGCCGATTCTCTGTACTCTGCCCTCGTTCTCGGCAAAGTAGCGATCCATACCGCGTCTCGCAAAAAGACGACCCTCGCCGTCTTGTTCAACAGAATCGTAAGCTATCTCTTCATATGTGCAAATGCGTTCTGCTTTGTTCTGAGGGTTATCCTCTTCTGTGCAGAAGCAGTACGTATTGATAAATTCAACGATCCTTTTGTCCTTCTTTTCAAGTGCAAAGCTGTAGGAGGTTACACCGTCGCCGTCGCCGCCGTCGAAGCTGTAATGCTTTTCTCTCTTAATGCCAAAATACTTCCCTGCATTTTCAACGGCAAAAAACATCTGCGCAACCTCTGGGTCACAGCTTACATCGTTTACTCTGAAGCCAACGACCCGACCGCCGTCGATAACGGCATTTTCCGCTTTAATATCACGGTAAAAGCTGTGATGGCTCTTTGTTCCCGACCATCCGCCGGATTCTTCCTCGGAATAGGAATACATACGGATATACCAATTCTCTTTTAAAGCTTC
Source organism: Eubacteriales bacterium (assembly GCA_045580755.1). Classification (GTDB taxonomy): domain Bacteria; phylum Bacillota; class Clostridia; order Oscillospirales; family CAG-272; genus RGIG1995. The sequence continues at coordinate 3,114 of JAZNOI010000050.1, forward strand.
CTCCACCAAAGCCGCCTCGGCGCTGTCGCATTCCTGCAGAGAGTACGGCTCTTTGTTGATTATAAAAGTATTTTCAGTTGATTCAGTTGTTTTTTTGTAGCAGTACATATTTTCACATGTGGTTTTAAATAAAAGTTTTTCATATACTTATGTATATTATTTTAATTTCTATTTCACTTATATTACTGTCATTTTCAGCATTTCTGTTTTGTAGCCAAAAGCTTAACTCGTTCTATTTCTTCATGCCCGAGCTTGCAAATATAATATACCAAAAGCTTTTCACGGGAGACTTCGGGATAAATTTCAGAATATTGTTCTACGTACAGCTGATCGTTGTTATGCAAGAAATCGTAAATTATGTTAAGATTTTCGACAGCTGTTTCTTCGCTTATATCACCGTATTTTGCCTTCTGCATAAGATCTGTAACCATACTCATTTCAAAAAATATCCCATCGTTAAATGCTTGATTACACTCATCACCTTTTTTTGAATCTCTTCAAAAATCGGTACTCGTTGATGACAATTCCCGCTCTTGCAGCATTATGTTCAACGCCACAAAAACCGTTATACGCCTTCATAACCTCCCCGACAAGCAGCTCTTTATCCTCATGATGCGCAAAAACCGCTGTTGCAACAGCACAAACGTACTCCTCGTACGAAAAGCTTTCACCCACAGCCGCAAGCTTTTTTTGAAGAAAACTCAAACCAATATTTCCGTATATGATCGTTGCACAATACAATACCGATGCAATACAATAAGCTAAAGCACCGTCACCGGAGGCATCCGATGCTAATCTGTCAGCAGTTTGAGATGCCTGATCCCTCACACTCAACTCGGTTACACTGTCAATTCTTCGTCTAGCTCCGCAAATCTTTGTAATTATTGCGCCCTCTACTATACCTTTCAGCATAGCATTTCTGTAAACATCCTTCAATCCGATTCCTTCTGACATATTTTTCTCCATTAAATATCAACTTATGTTCCAATAACACAACAAATATACCGAGCAAGGACATACCGATACAAACAGCATCCAACTCAGTCTAAGTACTGATCGAAATTTTGGCAATATCTGTTATTGAACAGCAAATTGCTTTGACAGATCAACTAACAGATTTTCTTTCAGTAAACACTCCTATAAAGAAATGATTTGACACTTCGTGTCATGAATTGATGCTGACGCATCATGATTTCTCGTCGGCATTCTGCCTCCTCCATGAATTGAATTGCGTCCATTCCTATATGCCCCGCAGGGCAATTCATGGCGAAGCCAATTCATGAGTGTACACTCAATTCATGCGCTCGCGCAATTCATTATCGAATGTGCCGTTTCAAAGAAACGGCACATTCGATATGTCTCGTATGCGGAAACATATCAACGGGCTGTATCTTCTCAACCGTGTACTTATTCTTTCGGAGAAAATCAAGATCCCTTGCAAGCGTTTCGGGATTGCAGGAAAC
>JAZNOI010000051.1:0-4212 GCA_045580755.1 Eubacteriales bacterium
CCCTTTACACAAGGGAGGCTTTTTTGTTACCGAGCGGACGAACAAGATAATATAGTTCGATTAAAAGTTTTGGCTGGAGTCAAGAGGGCGCTTTTTCAAAAGCGCGTCTCTTGTGGGGTTCGGGGCGAAGCCCTGACTGTTTGCGCTTTTTTAAAAACGCGGAAGCGTTTTTGTTTTTTCTTATTTATTTCTTTTTTATTACTTTCTTGCCTTGCCAAGAAAGTAAAACAAAGAAGGCGCCAAGGGGCAGGAGGTTTCGATTCCTCATCCCCTTGACCCCCACCACCAAACGACCAAAGATTTTCCATCTTTGGAATCTTCCTTTTCTGTATCGTTTATTTGTTATAAGATTTTTATATTTTGCAGAATATAGTTCGATTAAAAGTTTTGGCTGGAGTCAAGAGGGCGCTTTTTCTAAAGCGCGCCTTTTGTGGGGTTCGGGGCGAAGCCCTGACTGTTTGTGCTCTTTTAAAAAACGCGGCAGCGTTTTTTGTTTTTTTAAAAGCGGGACGCCTGTCCCTACACGTGTTTGATGTTGTTTTTTTTCGGAATTAGATACCGCATAGCTGAAACGGATGATCTAATTTAATATTTTATATTAAAAACTTTACTTTTGGGGCATTGTGTGTTATACTGAAATGAATAGATTTAAAGCACGATAGAGGGAGAATAATTGCTTTGGATAACAAATTTTGCGGCGACAACGAAATAATTTTTATTTGCAAGGAAATAGACCGCTTGTTCGAGATCGACAAGCTTATCGTTTTCGGAGTAAAACGTAACGAAAAGAATAATTCGGTTACCGACGTTGATATTTGCGTGGTATGCGAATACGGAGATAAGAACGCTTGGCTGAAAAAGGCTTATCTCGAGATCGAGAGCAAGGTCCCTTACGATATATTCCTTTACACTCCGTCCGAGTGGGACGAGATGACGAAACAGAGCGAGAGCTTTGCATCCCGCATTGTCAGAAAGGGGTGTGTCGTAATTGGCTAGAAGAAAATCGGGTGACAGCAAGATCTATACCGACTGGATGATCTTTGCCGAGAGCGACTTGATCGCCGCCGAGCTTTTGAGAAAGAACAATAATACCCTTCTTTTGTCCGCTTTCCATTGCCACCAGGCAATAGAAAAGGCACTGAAAGCCTTTATGCTTTCACAAAAAGGGTACGCCCCCGACGGACACAACATTATTTTCCTGTGCAAAACGGCGGCTAAGGTGAACGACGGATTTTTTGACTGGATAGACGAATGCATTTCGCTTAATAACTACTACATCCAGACGAGGTATCCACCAGACTATCCGCTTGAGATAGATAAGGCTATGGCAAAAAAATTGTCGCTTATGGCACAGAATCTCTATAAATTTACTTTAAACGAGCTTGCTAAATTCAATTAAACCGTAAAAATACGAAAAACGGCAATGCAGAGGATAACACTATGAATATTACACTTTTGAAAGAATATATAAAAAACGGCAGTTTGGACGAAAAACTTGCATCGCTTTACGGAAATGACCAGACAGCATTCCAGAAAGAAAGATATTTAAAGGCGATCGACGGCTTCGTTGCCGAATACGGCAATACCGACGACGAGTTGCAGGTATTCTCGGTTTCGGGCAGAAGCGAAATATCGGGCAACCATACTGACCACAATAACGGAAAGGTCATCGCTGCAGCAATAAACCTCGACGTTATCGCGATCGTTCGCGCAACTGCAAACGGAATTATTAACGTAAAGAGCGAAGGCTTCTCAAAATCCGACAGGATCGACGTTAAAAACGTTAAGCCCGATGAAAAAAATTACTTTAAGTCCTATTCTCTTATTACCGGTATGTGTGACGGTTTTGAAAACAACGGTTACAAGATCGGCGGATTTGACGCATACACCACCAGCAACGTTTTCAAGGGTTCGGGACTTTCATCGTCGGCAGCTTTCGAGGTTATGATCGGTAATATCCTCAATCACCTCTACAACGGCGGAAAAGTCGACAACGTCGAGATCGCAAAGATCGCACAGTTCGCCGAAAACGTGCACTTCGGAAAGAAGAGCGGACTAATGGACCAGATGGCTTGCGCTGTCGGCGGATTTATCAATATCGACTTTAAAGATACGAAAAATCCCGTTATAAAGAAGATCGACTTCGATTTGAATAAGTACGGTTACTATTTGTATATCGTAAATACGGGCGGAAACCACGCAGACCTCAACGACGACTATTCGTCCGTTCCCGAAGAGATGAGATCGGTTGCAAGATTTTTCGGCAAAGAGGTTCTCAGAGACGTTTCGTACGCCGAAGTGATAGAGAGTTCGGCCGCCCTCAGAGAAAAGGTGGGAGACCGCGCTATACTGCGTGCGATCCACTATTTGAACGAAAACGATAGGGTAGACAGACAGGTAAAAGCACTCGAAGAAGGAAACATCGACGGTTTTTTCAAGGACGTTATTGCCTCGGGCATGTCAAGTTTCCGCTTCTTGCAGAACGTGTATACCGTTAAAAACGTAGCAGAACAGGGACTTTCGCTCGCATTGGCTGTGTCCGAGCAGGTGTTGCTCGACAAAAATGCCGCTTGGCGTGTACACGGCGGCGGCTTTGCAGGTACGATCCAAGCATTTGTGCCCGAAAGACTGTCCGACGAATACAAGACGGAAATCGAAAAGGTATTCGGTGAAGGAAACTGCATCGCCCTCCGCGTGAGAAACGACGGAGCCGTTAAGGTTATATAATATGGCAAAAAACAGAAAAAGAAGGCATTTTGAAGCGGAAAAAGAGAATAATGCTCCAAAAAATGCGTTTAACTGGAAGCTTGCGGGAAAACTGCTCTTGTATTTTGCCGCGATTTTCGGACTGTATCAGCTTTTGCTCAAGATCGCCGAGATGAACCGCAGTCCTCTTATGCAGAGTATCGTTATGACCGTATACTCGGGCGCAACCACCATAGTTGCCTGCGTTTTCCTCTTTTTGAACAGGGGCGTTACGAAAGATATTCCGACGAAGGAACAGCTGCGCGATGACTGGTCGGACGAGAAGAAAGAGAAATATATAGAAAAATACGTTGAAAGCAAGGAAAAGGCAAAAAGACTGCTTTTTATACTTATTCCGCTTATTTTTACACTGTTGTTCGACACGATTTATTTGATGTTTTTCGTTAAATAGGCCGTCAGACAACAACGACTATCGGGAGATATTATGAGCAAAAATATCAGCGTTACCTCTCTGGCGGCAAGCTCGAGCGGTAACGCCTATTATTTAAAATGCGGCGAGACCGAAGTCCTTATCGACGCCGGCATTTCCGCAAAAAGAATCTGTCTCGGATTAAACGAGCTCGGGACGGACATATCGAATATTAAAGCTATATTCGTAACCCACGAGCATATAGACCACGTAAAAGGTATTGCCGTTTTGTCGAAAAAGTGTTCGATACCGATACATATGACGACCCCGTCGGCAAAAGAATATTTGAAAATTAACCCATGCGCAAAAGGTATCGTTCAGCACGACCTCGTTTACGAGTGCGTTTTGGGAGATATGACTGTCAAGTCTTTCGGTTTATCGCACGACAGCCGCGCGTGCGTGGGGTATACGTTTGAAACGGACGACGACAAATTCGGTTTTGCAACCGATATCGGATACATTTCGCAAGAGTCGGTGAAGGCGCTTGTGAACTGCAGAAGCGTTGTTTTAGAGTCGAATTATGACGATAAAAAGCTTGAGACGGGCAGTTATCCCGAACATTTGAAACAGAGGATAAGATCGGATCACGGGCATTTATCGAATTACGATTGCGCCGCGTTTGCGCGTTACTTGGCAGAGAGGGGAACGAAGAATTTTATGCTTGGGCATTTGAGCGAGGAAAACAACACGCCCGAGATAGCATTTAACGTTTCGTCCCGTGCGCTTTTGGGGTTTGACGGAGTAGTATTAAAGGTTGCAAGGAAATGCGAACCGACTTTCTTCATATAATATAATAGACCACCTAAGATAGGCGGTCTATTTTTTATCAACGAACGGACAAAAAAATAATACATTGCTATTAAAAGTTTTGGTTGGAGTCAAGAGGGCGCTTTTTCAAAAGCGCCCCTTTTGTGGGGTCCGGGGCGAAGCCCTGACTGTTTGTACTCTTTTAAAAAACGCGGCAGCGTTTTTGTCTTGTCGGGGAGAAACCATCTCATACGCGAACCCCCAAACCTCATTTCATTCGGTTCGGGGAA
>JAZNOI010000052.1:0-11471 GCA_045580755.1 Eubacteriales bacterium
AACCTTATTTTTACGGCACAGGCAGAAGAAAGCACTCTGTAGCAAGAGTTAGAGTGTATGCCGGCACAGGTAAAGTAACAATCAACGGAAGAGATATCGACGATTATTTCGGACTCGATACACTCAAATTCATCGTTAGACAGCCTCTCGCTCTTACCGATACACTCGGCAAGTTCGACGTTGTTTGCACAGTAGCAGGCGGCGGTGTATCCGGACAGGCAGGAGCAATCCGTCACGGCCTTTCCAGAGCACTTCTCCAGGCTGACGAAGCTAACAAGGCTGCTCTTAAGAAGGCAGGATTCCTTACTCGTGACTCACGTATGAAGGAAAGAAAGAAATACGGACTCAAAGCTGCACGTCGTGCAAGCCAGTTCTCAAAGAGATAATTACAGCCCCGAGGGCGATTATTTCAAAACAAACAAAAACCCCGAAACCATCACGGTTTTCGGGGTTTTCTTTTTGTCTTGATTTTTGATTTGGTGCAAATTTGGTGCAAATCGTTTTTTAAAAATAGTCAGGTAATCTCTGTAAGCGTAGCCATTCTATTAAGTGCGAGAATAAACCATTCACGATTTTGAGGTTCTAATATTTCCGCACCAGAATATGCCCAGTGATTAAAGTATCTCCATTGAGAATAAATAGCAGACCCAAGTAGTGAAATGTCAGTAACTTTATCAATGATTTTTTTGAGTTCTTCATAATCGTTTATTGCTTGTCCATATTTCTCAGAAAAAGCATTGCCACAATCCATCTCAAATCCAAGCATAGCACAATCATCAGCCATCCAATGTTCAACTAGTTCTATGTAGTTGGTGCTTGTGTCACGAAACTTATCACGCCATTTTGTAGCGAAATTATATATTTGCTTTATATCAGCCAATGTGTTAAATCTCCATTCTTAATTGTCATTGTATCCATTTTTAATAGTATCCAAGCACTTCTTCCAGTATTGTTCACGTTCCAAAATCTTTATTGGGTCGTATGATAAACCAAAATATTCAAGCAAAGTATATGTAAAGTACTTTTCAAAATATTCAGAGCCTTTCTGTTCATACAGGGCAATCAATTTTTTGTTTCCGCCGTGTTTGGAGTCAAGATAGTTACCCCATCGTTGAGCAACGCCTTCTTCCCCTGTAGCAGAACCTATATAAAGTTTTCCTGTGTTAGTATCAGTTAAACAATATACTCCAGTTATTTTCTTTAGTGCTTCATAATATGTTGGCAAAATCTTTCCACTAAAAATATCTGCTAACCTATGAAATGGCAAATATACTCTATCATATCCTTCGAATGCTTCACCGCTATAGATACAGGGTAAAATTTCTTTGACAGTTGCTTGTCCTATGTATTTTTCGAGATTAAACACATATCTTGAAAATGTGTTTCCTTTTTTACATTTAATGATTAGTTTTCCAAACAAGGGCATAAATCTCCCTATTATATTAACAACAGCCCAATCATTTAAAGGCGTATCCACTATTTCTGCAACTGAGATTAACAACCATTCATCGTCAGTTATTCGTGCAAAACTAAAAACATATTGTCCTGGATAAAAATTACGTTGTTTTCCATACCATCCCCAGTATGAACATTCTTTACAAGTTCCCGATGCTTTATCAGTTTCGTTATGTTTCAGCCATCTATCAAGAAATGCTTGACCACCACTTCCTGCTTGCATATTAAACTCTATTTTACTATTTTCGATTTCTTCTTTTGTTAGATTTAAAATGTTGTTTAAATACAGCTCCATAAAATGTCTCTCCTCAATGTTTCATGATTCTACTGTTTCGTATTTCTTGCTAAGTCTAATTATTTGAATATCCTATTATCATCTCTTATTCATAATCAAATTAGGTATCATCTTAGCTAAGACTGACCATGAGAAGCAGAAGCTCAAGGAATACGGTAATTTTATTTTGTCGATTTCAATTCGATCAAAACAACTTCGGGATCGTTGTTTATGCGGAAAGGAACGATGCTTTTGCCGAGCCCTCTGCTCACGATCATATTCGTGTCGTTTTTTGTGTAAAGCCCAGAATCATATTCAGGAAAGAGTCCTTGGTTAGGCGCATAGATACCGCCTATAAACGGGATTCTGAACTGTCCGCCGTGGGCGTGCCCCGACAGAACGAGGTCAATGTCATATTCCGTGTATATTTCAAAATTCTCGGGTCTGTGGGAGAGTAGAATATTAAATTCATTTTCGTTGAAGTCAAATTCATTCAAACGTTTTTTTGTTACTGTTTTTGAGTCTCCGCTAAAGTTTTTGTTTTTTATGAGCGGATCGCATATACCGTATAGGTTTATTTTATATCCGTTGATCCTTATTACCTCTTTGCCGTCTTCAATAATATTTACACCGGCGTTTATCAGTCCCTCTTTCAGTTCGGGATATTGATTTGACTGCGCTTCATGATTGCCCGGAACAAAGTAACAGGGAGCGATCTCGACTGCCTTTTTTGCAAAACTCAAGTTGTGTTCATATCCGGGTCTGCGGCTGTCGAGCATATCGCCCGTAATAACGATAACGTTCGGTTTTTCTTTATTCAGAACGTCAATGAGGTTTTGGTTCTCTTTGCCGAACTCTGCGTTATGAAGATCGGATACTTGGGCTATTTTGTAGCCGTCGAACTCTTTTGGGATCTTGCTGTTTTCTATAGTTATTTCTGTTGTTCCGATATTGTTGTTTCCGATAATTATCAAGATTACAAGTGCAGCAAGTATCACTGCCGTAACAATAAGTGCCATTGTTTTTTTCGATAATTTACGTTTCATGCGTAAACTTCCTTTAACGATTTATTTTTTATTACGTCTTTATTCTAACATATTGATCAAAAGTTGTAAAGCCGCTGTTAAAAAGCTTTTTTTAATAAATGTTATCATTTCCTATTTATTTTTGTTTTGTAATGTGGTATATTTTTAAGTAAATAGGTCGAATAATGCGGCGGTGATGATTTGGAAACAAAAAACAGAATAAAAAACGCATTTGTGATGACAGTTCCGGTGCTCACGGGTTACATTTGCCTCGGGATCGGATTCGGACTGGTGTTGGAGAGCAAAGGATTTGGTATACTGTGGGCGTTTGCGATGGGGCTGTTTATCTACGCGGGCTCTATGCAGTACGTGGCAATAGATCTGCTGGCAGGCGGAGCATCCGTTATATCGGCGGCGTTGACTACTTTGTTTGTAAACGCGCGGCATCTGTTTTACGGCGTGTCGATGATCGATAAATACAAAGACACGGGCAAGAAGAAGCCGTATATGATATTTGCGCTCACTGATGAAACGTATTCGCTCATCGTTTCCGACAAGTCTAACGACAAAAAACTCTATTTTCTCATATCACTTTTTAACCAGTGCTATTGGGTTACCGGCTGTGTGCTCGGCTCGGTTATCGGAAGTGTATTGAATTTTAACACTCAGGGAATAGATTTTGCATTGACCGCGCTTTTCGTAACCGTTTTTGTCGAACAGTGGTTAAGTTCAAAAAATCATATTTCGGCGATCGTTGGTGTTGCGTCTACCGTTGTATGCTTGCTCGTATTCGGAAAAGAGTTCTTCTTGATCCCGTCTATGATCGTTATAACGCTGTTGCTGACCCTGTTGAGATCAAAGATTGAAACGGGGGACAAGAAATGATAGACGTACATTCGGTTATGTTGGTTGCCGTTATTTCTGCCGTAACGGTTATACTGAGATTTTTGCCGTTTCTTGTTTTCGGAAAAAAAGAAACGCCGCCATACGTAGCGTATCTCGGCAGAGTGCTCCCGTATGCAATCATGGGAATGCTGGTCGTATACTGTTTAAAGGGCATATCTTTTGTGTCAACACCTTTCGGTGTTCCCGAGCTCGTGTCATGCTTGATTGTAGTGTTGATGCACGTTTGGCGCAGAAATACTCTTTTGAGTATAATTTCGGGCACGGCTTGTTATATGGTCATGGTTCAACTTGTATTTTAATTTTTATATATCGTGAGGTTATTATGAAGTTTAACAAAACGGTAATTGATTCGCATATGCACACTTCTGCTTTGGTTGATTCCGAAGGTGTTGATCTGTTTTCTTTTTTCGACGGACTGCAGGAAAAACACGGATTAAAGGGGTTGAATATATGCTCGTATCCCATTGGTTGCGGCGTTGAAAACAATGTGTTTTCGCTGCTTTATAAGCTGCATAATCCGACTGCATACGCATACGGCGGATTTGTATACCCCGATAAGCCGGCAAAAAACCCAATGCCCGAAGGCTTTGATTTCAAAACACAGTACGAAGAGCTTTTGGAGCTTGGTTTTGACGGAATAAAAATGCTTGAAACAAAGACAACAGAGGTTAATTCATACAAGCTTGACGTCAGCGACGGACGTTACGACGGATATTTTTCAAAGTGCGAAAAAGACGGAACTCATATAATTTGGCACGTTGCCGATCCCGACAGCTTTTGGGATATAAACAGGATCTCCAAGCGCCATTACGACAAAGGGTGGTTTTACGGAAACGGAGATTATCCTTCTTGGGAAGAAATATACGATACGGTATATAAGGTGCTCGAAAAGAACCCTAAGCTGAACGTAACGTTTGCTCACTTTTTCTTTTATTCTGAGTATCCGGAAAGGCTTGTCGAGCTTTTTGAAAAATATGAAAACGTAGGTGTGGATATAACTCCCGGCTCAGAAATGTATCGGGCTTTCGGAGAGAATAATGAATTTTATCGCAATTTCTTTATCAAGTATGCGGATAGGATCACGTTTGGTACGGATGTATCTCATTGTGGATCGAAGGTGGGCCCTCTGAGACTTGAAGCTGTATATAAGTTTTTGACTTCAAGTGATGAGGTAACGGTCGTTGACGTTCCGACAAGGGGAATAAACTTGCCCGATGATGTTTGTGAAAAAATACTGCATAAGAATTTTGAAAAGGTTGCCGGAGAAAAACCGAAAAATGTAAATATATCCGCATTGAAGAAGTATATAGAAAAATACAAAGACTGTTTTAAACACGAGAAACATCGAAAATTCGCCTTTGAGGCTGTAGAAAAACTATAATTAAAAAAAGTGATACGGTTAATTCCGTATCACTTTTTTATTATGAGCATTGAGTTATATACGTCTCTTATAAGATTGTCAAAAGGTCTGTAAAGATCAGCGGGGTGGTTGATCATTTTGTAGACTCCGTCGGTCTTTATGATCATAGTTGACGAGCCGCCGCCGTCAACGTTAATAGCATCGACAGCACCAAATTCTTTCATAATGAGATACAGATCGGTGAGGGAAGCACCGTTTGAATAGTCGGGAATTCTGCTGTCAACAACGAGAATAACAAACGTTTTGTCGGGGAGAATACCGACACATGTTCTCGGATGACGGGTAGTTCCGAAAGGTTCTGTCAAGCCAAGATCGCCGACAAATCCGTTTTTCATTATGATCTCTCTGCCGCATATGGCTGAATAGAGCTCGTCTGAAATACCGTGGCTGTCATACTGGGTGGATATTATGGGAGTTCCGTCTTTTTTTATGCCGAAGAAGGGTCTGTCGGAATCAGCATTTGCAATTACTTTTCCGTCTTTTACGACAAGTCCCGATGGCATACAGGTGTCGTGCATATCGAAAAAGTCGGCGTTTGTTGCCGCAAGGACGTTAAAGCCGTCTCTGACTGCGGCATCGATCTCTCCCTGTACCGTTTGACTGCAGTTTCCTGCTTCGAAACCGTTGTCGGGCGTTCCGACGTACATTGTTGCTTTGGATGGATCAACAAAAAGGGCAAACATTTTTACGGGAGCGTTTTTGTTGTTTATGCAGTCATAGGTTTTTGAAACGACACCGTCAGACAATACAGTTTCGGATGTATCGACTATTCTGATCTTGCTGTCATCGTTTTCGAATGCCGTTTTGTAATCCACTTCGCAAGAGGGATCGAATTCAGCAGAAATAATGCCTACTTCGCCGTTTTTATCAAAAAAGAGGGAGTCTTTTTTCTTGCAATTTGTGAAAACGTAAGTGAATTCCGTTTTTTCTTTAAGCATTCTATCGGGAATATAAAAAACGTGTGCCCTTTTTTCATACGGTTCAATATAGTTATATTTTTCTTTGAACTCGTAGCCTTTTAAAATAAGTTTTGAGTGGTTTGATACTTCTTTGGTGAAGACCACTACCTTCATCATGTTTTCGGGATACTTAATACACTTGATATCGGCAATGTAATCGCTCGAAATTGTAATCATATTTGGCTCCTTAAAAAAGTCTTTTTTGATTTATATTATGAAAAGTTCGATTATAAATACTACGGTGCAGCACGTAACTGCCGTCTTGAAAAGATCAAAGCCGAACCAAGCGACAGATACGCCGATGATCAAAGCGGCAATACCGGAATAAACACTGTCCGTTGCGTTTATAATAGCGGGGAAGGTCATTACTGCAAGCGTAACGTACGGAATGTAGTAGAGAAACGATTTTATATATACGTTTGTGATCTGTTTTCTTATAAGAGTCAGCGGGAGCACCCTTATAAGATATGTAACGAGTGCCATAATGGCGATATAAACATATACTTTCATTATTCCTGCACCTCCTCGTCGTCTTTTCTGGGAAAGAGGATTGCTGCGACGACCGATATAACTACGGTGAGAATAATAGTTCTCGTTCCTTCGTCGAATGTGTTTGCAACAAATGGAATAACGGATGAAAGATAGCTGAGCAAAAAGCATACGGCTATAATTCCGGCAATGACTTTATCTTTCCGAGCGGGCGGAATGATGATAGCAAGGAACATTCCGTAAATAGCAACGCCGAATGCACTCACCAGCCTTCCGGGGAGAATAGTGCCGGCTATGATGCCCAGAGCAGTACCGAGAGACCAGCCGTTTGTGGCTACGAACATAGCTCCGTATGTATAATTGGGGTTAAGATAACCCGGACGCGCGATGGTGATCCCGAATATTTCATCGGTAAGACAAAACGCAACGCCCATTCTGTGACGTATCGAAAGGGAAGGCTCGGCTTTTTGGCTGATCGAACAGCTCATAAGCATATAACGCGCATTCGCAACCAAGGTGCCTACTGCGATTGCAAGATAAGTACCTTTTTCGGCTATGACCGAAAAACCGAGTTTTTCACCGGCAGATGCGTTACACAGAAGGCTTGTGATGAAACCTTGTATCGCATTAAGACCTGCCTGCTTTGCGATAATACCGAGAGAAAAAGCGACGGCAAAATATCCTAACGCAATCGGTATTCCGTCTTTCATTCCCGATAAAAAAATTGATTTGTTTTGAGGTATTTTCAAAGAATACTTGGAAGTGCTTTTCTTCATTTTTACGCTCCAAATTTATATCCGACATGATGACAAAAAGGTATGCTGTTTGCACTAAAGAGAGATTATATCACAGTGATTGCCAAAAATAAATAGATTATCATAAAAATCTAATAAAAAAACGTAAAAAGAGTGTTGCTGAGTGGTTTATTTCTTGACAATAGTGTTTATTTTTGATAAAATATAATATAATAATTATAATTGCTGTAGCTATACACTGTTTTGACTTTTTTGAGGGGAAATAAATTGAGAAGAGAGTATGGTAAAAAGTTAATATCGCTGCTAATCGTAGCCGGTTTTGTGTTGAGCTTGTTTGCGTGCTCGGGTACACAGGTCCAAACGCCGAACGAAACCGATATTCCGGAAACAGATGGAATAGGTGCGTCTACAGGAAACGTTTGGGGAAACGAGTATGATAACGAGCATCCCGGAGAGACTTTTGTTACGGAATACGTTCCCGAAACCGAGGAATCTACAAAAGACGGTGTTACACAGCCGCCCGTTCCCGACGAAACGACAGGATTCCTGCCCGAAACCACTCACCCCGAGGAAACGACGGGGGAACCGGACGGTGAAACAGACCCCCCCGGGGAAGAAACGACAAAGGACGAAGAAACTACCGTCGCCCCCGATGAAGAAAGCACAAACGATGCCGGCAACATAGAAGAGCCGCCTGCTAATAACGACCAAGACGGCTTTGTTACGCCGAGCCGAGATGCTACGACAATAATCCTTGACGAAAGTGTAGACGTTTCTTTTCCGATGCTCTGTGATTATATGGCGAATTACAGAAATCTCGAATATCTGGAAGCAAGTGACGAGGTGCTGACTGCCTCCGAGTATACTTTGTTATGCAGCTTAAATCCCGATGTAAAATTCGCAACGAGAGTTGAATTCGAGGGTAACGTATATAACTTTATGAACGACGTGCTCAATATGAGCGATATTGAAGTGGAGAACAAGAAGGCGTTTGAGAAGCTTATTTCATACGCTCCCGAGGGTATAAAGTTCGTTATGTGCGATTGCGGTTACTCGAACGAAGAAATGGCTGCATTGCGTGAAAAATTCCCGAACCACGAGTTTGCTTGGCGTATATATATGGGGAAATGGAGCCTTCGTACCGACGACGAAGCGTTTTCGGTTATGGTTTACCATTACAACTACAAACGCATGACGAGCGAGGATATCGAAGTTTTGAAGTACTGCACGAATATGTATGCACTCGACCTCGGACACCAAGCTATTACCGACTTGACCACGATCGGAAATATGACCGATCTTAAGGTGCTCATACTTGCGGACAATTTGATCACCGACGTTACGCCTCTGGCAAATCTAAAAGATCTTGAATATTTAGAGTTGTTTGTAAACAATATAAAAGACGTATCTCCGATTGCGGCTTGCACGAAGCTCGTTGACTTGAATCTGGGCTGGAATTACAGAATAAACGATATCTCAAGCATATATTCGCTTGAAAGAATAGAACGTTTGTGGCTGCCCACAACAAGTATAAGCTGGACGAAATATGCCGAGATAAACAGTAATTTTCCGAGAGCTAAGATCGTGTATTCCGACGAGGACTCTATATCGAGCGGGTGGAGAACACATTACCGCTATTACTCGATGAGAAATATGTTTTTGAACAACAGATATGACCCGTATTTTATATTTGACTAAAAAAATTAAATATGCGGATCGGTGAATCCGCTTTTTAAAAAAATAAAAAAGGGGAAAATTTATGGCTAAAAAACCGGTTACTCTTGACAAAAACGGTCATCGTAAGTTTGGTATGCGAGACTGTCTGGCTTATGCTGCAGGCGACCTTGGCTGCAATATGAGCTTTGCTCTTAAGAGCACTATGTCGATATTTTGGACACAGTATATGGGACTCGACGCATGGTATGCTTTACTCCTTATTGTTGTTCAGGTTTGGGACGCGATCAACGACCCGTTGATCGGTTCGATCATCGACGCGGATCACCATAAGTATAAAAGAAACAAGTTTTTGACGTACGTATGGGCAGGTTCTTTGGGACTTATCGTTGGCGGAGCTTGTTGCTTCCTGCCTTTCCCGGGCGCTCCCACGTGGGCAAAGATCATTATATTTATCGCAGGCTACGTAGTATGGGATGCTTTCTATACTGTTGCAAACGTTCCTTACGGCTCACTCCTTTCGCTCATTTCAAATGACGTAAAAGACAGAGCATCACTTTCGGCATGGCGTTCTATTGGTTCTATTTTCGGCAATATGCTTCCTATGGTTTTGCTTCCTATGATCATTTACGATAAGAACGACGACTTAGTCGGCGAACGTGTGTTCATAGCAGCTCTTATAATGGGTGCGCTTGGATTTGTGTGCTTCCAGTTTATGATCAGAAACACAGAAGTTCGTGTTGACACCGACATTAAGGTGAGTGAAGAAACGCCTAAGTTTAACGTATTTGTTGCATTTAAAAACTTTATGAAAAACCGTCCCGCAGTCGGTGCTACCGTTGCGGCTATGGGTATGTTTATTGGTATGCAGGGTGCCGCAACTGCAGTTACGGTAATATTCCAGTCGTACTACAATAACGTACAGATCTCGGGTGTTGTTCAGTTGTTTGCGATGATCCCGATCGTTGTATTCACTCCTCTTGCAAGAAAGATGGTTGAGCGTTTCGGTAAGAAAGAGCTTGCTACGTTCGGTTCTATCTGTTCGATCGTTGCAGCACTCGGATTATTCTTCATTACTCCCGAAAACGTAGAGCTTGACCTTTTGGTTTACGTAATATTCCAGCTTATCTTCTCTCTCGGTCTCGGTATTTATTCGACAGTATCGTGGGCAATGATGGGCGATGCTATCGACTACAACGAGTGGAAGACGGGAACCCGCGAAGAGGGAACCGTATACTCGCTTCATTCGTTCTTCAGAAAGCTTGCTCAGGGTATCGGACCTGCACTCGTGCTTCTCATTATGTTTGCAAACGGATACGTCAGCGCAGACGAAGGAAACCAGGCATGGCTGGTTGCGGTTAATATGAGATATATCGTGGCGTTCACATATCTGTTCTCGGCAGTACTTCAGTACGTCGGACTTGGACTTATCTACAACCTTGACAAAAAGACACTTGAGACTATGAACAAGGAGCTCGGACGCACGGAAGACGGGCAAGCAGATTCCGAACAGCAGGGATAAAAAACGGAGGAAAATATGAGAGAAATTATTAGTCTCAATGCAAATTGGGCATTCGCTAAAGACGTAGCTGAATTGCCTTCCGTGATGCCTTCCGATTGGGAGAGCGTAACGCTTCCTCATACATGGAATGCCGTAGACGGACAAGACGGCGGAAACGATTATTTCCGCGGAAACGGTTATTATGCAAAAACTGTCAAAAAGGCTGAATTGCCGAAATCTGACCGTTATTATCTTGAGTTCAGGGGAGCAAATTCTTCTGCTGACGTATATATGGACGGCAAGAATATAGCTCACCACGATGGCGGTTACTCAACGTGGCGCGTAGACGTTACAGACGAGCTTAAAGAAGAATCGCTTTTGGTCGTTACTGTAAACAACGCGCCAAACGATAGAGTATATCCTCAGATGGCTGACTTTACTTTTTACGGCGGCCTTTACAGAAACGTAAATATGATATGTGTAAACGAATCGCACTTCGATTTAGAGTATTACGGCGGTCCCGGCTTAAAGATTACTCCCGAGATCATCGGAACCGATGCGAAGGTCGAGGTAGAAGTGTTCGTCAAGAATATGAAGCCCGAACAAAAGCTCGTTTACTCTATCTACGATAAAGAAGAGAATCTTCTCGACTCGATCACTTCTACAGATACGAAAGTTGTGTTTGAGATAAAGGACGTTCACCTTTGGAACGGTAGAAAAGATCCCTATCTTTATTGCTGCGAGGTAGAGATCGTTGAGGGCGAAACCGTTTTGGACAACGTATGCAACCGTTTCGGATGCCGTACTTTCAAGATCGATCCCGACAATGGATTTATACTTAACGGCAAAGAATATCCTCTCCGCGGTGTATCACGCCACCAGGACAGATGGGGTGTGGGTAATGCGCTTTTGCCCGAGCATCATGAAGAAGATATCGAGCTTATCTGCGAGGTTGGAGCAACTACTATCAGACTTGCTCACTATCAGCACGATCAATATTTTTACGATCTTTG
>JAZNOI010000053.1:0-1581 GCA_045580755.1 Eubacteriales bacterium
ACATCACCGGATTGTTGTTTGCATACGCATACCAATTCAACCCATCACGTATCGGGTCTTCAGAGATAAACCTTCCTATCGTCGGGTCATAATACCTTGCGCGGAGGTAGATAAAGCCTGTCTCCGCATCGTAGTATTCGCCACTGTAGCGGAAGGGGTTGGATGTTTCGGCAGCTTCGGTTTGATTTCCATAAGCATCGTAGAGATAATTTGTTTCCGAGGTATCGTTTGGTGCTTCGGTGTAGTGACGTGAACCGCGAGGGCGGCAGGGTTGCTACCGCCCACGAATATCACGCCGGCACCGTCATTCTGTGTTTTCATCTTCTCTTGTTTTCAATCCCACTTATAGAAGAAATCGGGGATTTTTTCATAATCTTCGCGTGTCATAATCATAAACGGGAATGAGCGGATGTATTCTTTTCGTTCCTTGCGCATTTTGCTCGGCAGACGGTGAGAGCCGAAAGAATGTTTTTTGATTCTGTCTTCCATATAAGTCAAATCACCAAAGCCGCAGATATCGGCAATATACGAAAGAGAATATGGCGAAAATGTTGCAAGCACAATAGCGTGTCTTACACGTATTTTCTGCAGATATGTTGAAAATGTGCAGCCGGTAACGCGCTTTATATATCGGAAATAATCAGTCTGGCAGATTCCCGAAAGAGAAACAAGCTCTTCGCGGGTTATTTTTTTGCTGAAATTTACATTCATATAGTATACGGTTCTGAGAAGCGGAATGAATTTCTCTTTTATAAACCGTTTTGCACGATCAAGAACCTTTTTCGGAAGCTCAAATTCCGAAAGGGAGAAAAGTGAGCGGAGAAGAATTTTATATGATGATGCAGAGTGCGCTTTTTTTGAAGCGTTATATTCTGCGAGCGTTTTGAAAACATTGTCGGCAAAAAGCTTTTCTTCGCCATGAAATGTGATGCAAGGCTTCGGCGAAAAACGAAGCTCCGGCGAAAACGACTGCAAAAAAGTAAAAATTATGCATTTAAGCTCATTTGCGTTTGAAAAATCATCAAACAAATTAAAGAGCAGGTTGGCTTGATAAAGAGAGCATTGCGAGATTTCGGAAACTAAGAACGAGTGTTTTACCCCCGATGGAATGATAATAAGCGTACCGGCGGAACATTCATATTCAACACCATCGATTTTGTGGAGGTAATTGCCTTCGGCGCAATACCACAGCTGAGGAAAATCGTGAAAGTGCGGTGCTTCAAGGTATTCGTTGAGATATTTTTTATGGACAACGGAAACGGGAATTGAGCAGGAGCGGAAACGATCCCATATTGTGCTGATTCCGTAATATTCTTTTGGTCGCGCCATAATCGAATCCTTTCTTTTGCGTAAGATATAAAGAAAAATTTCATATTAATATGATATTATATTTTCAATAAAAAGTAAAGGATGATTTTTATGATAAAAGTCATTAAAAAAATATTAAAATGCGTAATATGTAAAGAATTTGATGTTTTGTATATGGTATAGTTATAATGTATCTTTATATAAACGGAAAGTCTGATTATTATTCAGAGATAGCTTAAAATCAACTTAGATTCAAGGAGGAAAAAATATGAA
>JAZNOI010000054.1:0-3367 GCA_045580755.1 Eubacteriales bacterium
GGAACAGAGAACGTAACATTATTGCTGCCGAAAGCCGCCAAAAGTTGCTTGACAAAATGGAACGGGTAGAACGCCCCGAAAACTTGCCCGAGTCGATCAGACTTAAGTTTAATGCCGCGACAGAGAGCGGAAACGATGTAATCTCGGTAAAAAAAGTATCAAAGGCATTTGGTGAAAAAAGATTATTTACAGACGTCAGCTTTGAGGTGAAAAAGAGAAATCACGTTTTTATTACAGGAAAAAACGGATGCGGTAAATCCACTCTTATAAAGATTCTTGCTGAAAAGATGCGGCCGGACAGCGGTTCTGTTGAGTATGGATACAATATCAAGGTGGGATATTATGACCAGGAAAATCAAGAGTTAAATCCCGACAATACTGTTCTCGAAGAACTGTGGGGCAACTACTCTTCATTAACTCAGACGGAGATCAGAAATGCTCTCGCGCTGTTTTTATTCAAAGGCGACGATATAATGAAGAAAGTCGAGAATCTGAGCGGCGGGGAGAAAGCAAGACTCACTTTATGTAAACTTATACTCTCAAAAATGAACGTGCTTATTTTGGACGAGCCTACGAACCATCTTGATATAAATTCCAGAGAGGCTCTTGAGCAGGCGTTGCTTGACTTTGACGGAACCATTATCGGAGTAACCCACGACCGTTATTTTCTCTCGAAACTTGCAGACCGGATAATCGACTTTGATGACGGTAACGTTTTGGATTTTATCGGGACCTATGACGATTTCTGCAGATTCAAAAAGCTAAAGCAAAATCCAAACGGCGAGTCGGAAAAAGAAATGGCCGTCACTACCTCTAAAGAAAGCTATTTGCAGAATAAAAAAGAACAGTCCGAACAGAGAAAGGCTGAAAGAAAGATCAAGCTTGCAAAAGATGAGGTCTCGTCGATCGAGAAAGAAATTGAAAATATAGATATAGAGATCGAAAAGTGTGCAACCGATTACGTAAAAAGCGCTGAACTCTGGGAGAAAAAAGAACAACTCGAAACAAGACTGCTTGAGTTGTACGAAATCTTGGATATATAAAAAAATAAATGCTCGCCTCTTTGGCGGGCATTTATTTTTTTTAGTTTTCTTCAAAAATGTCTTCGCGTCTTCTGAAGAGAAGTGAGACACACCAAAGGGCAGATAAGCCAACCAATGTGTACACGATTCTGCTCACGAGATCGGCTTGGCCACCAAACAACCAGCTTACAATGTCGAATTTAAACAATCCGACGCTGCCCCAGTTGAGACCGCCGACGATGAGCAATACAAGTGAAATTCTGTCAAGCATTTCTTTCAGCTCCTTATTAATTAAAATTGAGCAATATTATGATTGACAAAAATTCAGGTTTTATTCATTAATATTAATTATGCAGCAGGAGCTTGTTCTTCAGCGGGTGTTTCGTCGGTGGTCGGAGCACCGGGAACAACGTATTCATTTTCGGAATATTTGAAGTTTATATCACCGACACCGACTTTTGCAACAAACTTTCCGTTCGGTTCTTCAGACTCGAAGAAATACTTTGTTTTGTAGGTCTCACCGTTTATTATAATATCACCTGTCATATTCGTTACGTCAAAATCGTATATGACGTTGGATGGGGAAGTGATGGATACATCACCGTTTTCAATATTAAGCTCGGTGTTTTCGATATATGTGTTAGATACTTTAACGTTACCGTTTTTGATCTGTGCATTCAATGACGATATTCTGTATGTGTTGTCGCATTCAAAATTTCCGTCGTGAATAGTGATCTCGTAATCACATACAATGTCGCCGATATTGTCGACGTTAACGTTTCCTTTGTTAAGTTTTACTTCAAAACGCGTAATTTCCGAATCCTCGGTCAAGTAAATATTGACCTTCTTTTCTTCATTGTGTTTTTCAAAGCGCATATAATCACGAACACCGTTGAAACTGATTTTTCCGGTTTCGGCACGGCCGATCAATGCAGAAATAAAATCGTTGTCAATATTGAGTGCCTTGTTGCTTATATACGCCGAATAATCAAGGAAAGAGAAGTTTACTATCTCAACGTAGCATTTATCGGCACCGCCGATAATGTTAACGTCCGTGTTCTGGAGAGATACAATAACTCTGTTTGCATCTTCGGGCTTGAAATCGATCGTTTGGACAAGATCGCCGTTTTCTTTTAATTCTTGCTTAAAGAGCTGTACGTTGTCCTTTTCGGCTGCGTCGACAGCCTGGCCTTTAAGAATAAAGCCGACGAGAATAAGAACCAAAGAAAGCGCGAGGAAAAATATAGACGTCTTTTTCATAATTATTTTTCCTCCTTTTTATCGTTAGTAAAATAATATTTTGTGATCTTAACGCAAAGCTTAAATAATTTTTTCAAGAGCTTAAAAAGAAGGGGTACAAGTCTTTTTGTGTAGTTATAGAGAATAATACACGAAAGCATAGTAACACCCGCGGATATGATTCCGAGGCTCAGTTCATATAAAGCAACGGGAATATTCTTGAAACACATATATAAGCCAAAGCCGATGGGAACAATAGCCGTTAGAATTCCGGCAACCAAAATTCCGAGGTATGCAACGGACGCAAATATGGATGTTACAATGACGATAGGATAGAGCATAATAACAAAACCGAAGATCAAAATGACCGCCAAAACGGCAACGGGTAGGGTCCATTTATAGACATCGGAAGACATTTTTTCTTTGAGACTGCGAACCCACTTTTCAGGAGGTGTGAGTTTTTCCTCAAAAAGCTTTTCGAAGTCGTATTCGGAGATATCGAGATCAACATCCTCTTCGTTTTGCGTAACGAGATTGTTGATCGTCGTCTTTTCAAGTTCGCTTGTGATCTGTTCGGCTTCAAGGATATGTTGTTCGATCTCGGGCGATTTTTGGATCTCGATAGTCATTTCATCCGAAACGTTATCATTCGAAGGCTCGTCGTCGAAACTGTCAAGAGTAAGAGGCTCATCTTCTTCGGAAACTTCGGGAATAACGGTAGTGGGAACAACTTTTTCTTCAGATGGTTTAGGCTGTTCTGTTTTCTCTTGGTTTTCTTTCGCAGCTTTCTGTTTAGCTATTTCCAAATTATATATTGATTTAACAACTCCGTCGACACCGCCGGCGCTGTTTATAACCTTATCGATCTCGTCAGCAGACTTGCCTTTGAGGCATTTTTCAAAAATTCCGACGTGTTTATCGACAGAGCTCTTTGGAAGATTCATGGCAGTAAGTTTATCTCTGATCGTCGCCAAAAAGATAAATTTTTCCACTTTATGATCAACCTCCTTAAAAAATTCGGTAAATTGTTGTTTTATGTCGAAAAATATGCTATAATATTATTATAACATATATTTCAAAAATTGCAACAACCTTTAATACTTTGT
>JAZNOI010000055.1:0-6811 GCA_045580755.1 Eubacteriales bacterium
CGTCCGACCTCTCGAACGTATCTATGACACAGTTCAAGCTCACGACGAGCTCCACACTCAAAGACGAAGTCGGAGGCCAAGCGGTCTTAGGAAGACAACTGGGGCTATCAACTCCTTGGCTCACAGAACGACATGGCTACGATCCGACTTCGTCCGACCTCTCGAACGTATCTATGACACAGTTCAAGCTCACGACGAGCTCCACACTCAAAGACGAGACGGACAAGTACGTTAAAGAGCTCGAAGATACTTTTAAAGATTTTAAACTTGAAAAAAGATCTGACATGACTCTCGATAAAACTGCCGCAACAAAGCTCGAGTATACAGGTAAACTCGTAGGAGACTCATACAAATTTATGACCGTTGTTTGTTACAGAGGCGGCGCTATCTACGTATTCACCTACACTTCAACGGCAGACAACTACGACCTCCACACGACCGAGGTCGAAAATATGCTCAAGAACTTCTCGTTTAAAAAGCAGTAAACATAAGACGGATCATTTATGATATATCTTGACAACAGTGCAACGACGCCCCTTTGCGACAGCGCGATCGAAAAAATGAAAAACGCTTTCGAGTGTTTCGGCAATCCATCTTCTTTGCACACCTTGGGTTTTGAAGCCGAGAAGATCAAAGAAACTGCGCGCGAATCGGTAATGAGAGCTTTGGGCGTTCGAAAATTATCAAACGACAGAATAGTGTTTACTTCAGGCGGAACGGAGGCAAACAACCTGGCAATATTCGGTTGTGTTCGTTCAAAAGAGGCAAACAAAGGTAAAAAGATCGTCACCACCGACAGCGAGCACGCTTCGGTTTTGACTCCTTTTAAAATCCTCGAAAAAGAGGGTTATCAAGTAACCTATCTTCCGACGACAAACGGAAGAATAGACATAAACGACGTAAAAAATGCGGTCGACGCTAATACCGTCTTTATATCCGTAATGGCAGTAAATAACGAAACGGGCGCAATATACGACGTTCAAAATGTTTTTAAGACCGCAAAATCCATTAATTCGAATATAACTACTCACTGCGATTGCGTTCAAGGCTTTATGAAAATACCCTTTAACCCGACGAGAATGTATGCAGATCTCTGCACGGTCAGCTCGCACAAGATCCACGGTCCCAAGGGCTGCGGAGCATTATACGTCTCTGCAGACATTATCAAGACGAAAAGGCTGACTCCCATTATTTGCGGAGGCGGTCAAGAGATCGACTTGCGCTCGGGAACGGAAAACGTGATCGGAATATGCGGATTCGGCGGTGCTTGCGACTATATGCTTTCAAGCTTTGAAAACAATCTTAAAAAGCTGACGGAGCTTCGGGGTTATGCAAACGAAAAGCTTAAAAATCTCGTAAAACTAAACGAGCCCGAAAAATGCGCTCCGCATATAATCAATTTCACCCTGCCCTCTATCAAGAGCGAGACCATGCTCCACTATCTTTCATCTAAAGGTATATTCGTTTCAAGCGGTTCAGCTTGCTCTTCCAATCATGCAAAAAAAGCCAGCCACGTCTTGCTTGCATACGGACTTTCCGAAAAGGACGCAGATGCTTCTCTCAGAGTAAGCCTGTCCGAAGACAATACGAAAGAAGACATCGACGCATTGACAGAGGCTTTGACTTGCGGTATTTCATCGCTTGCGAGAGCAAAATAACACTTTGCAAAAAACGGCACTTTCCGTAAGTGTCTTGAATTATAAAATAATAACTCAACTATGGGGGATAAAACATGATAAAAATTGACCACTTGGTTAAACACTTCGGCAACAAAAAAGCTGTTGACGACATCAGCTTTACCGTTGAAGAAGGCGAAATCGTCGGTTTTCTCGGACCTAACGGCGCGGGAAAGAGTACGACAATGAATATTCTCACCGGCTATCTGTCTTCTACGTCGGGTACCGCTATGATCGACGGAATCGATATTCTCGAATCTCCGCTCGAAGCAAAAAAGAAGATAGGCTTTCTTCCCGAACAGCCTCCTCTCTATCTCGATATGACCGTACAGGAATATCTTGACTTCGTTTACGATCTCAAAGGCTGTAAGTTCAACCGCAAGAAGCATATCGCAGAAATTTGCGAGGTCGTACAGATCTCACACGTTTACAAGAGAATAATCAAAAACCTTTCGAAAGGTTATAAACAGCGTGTCGGTATTGCCCAAGCGCTTATCGGCAATCCTAAGGTTATAATTTTCGACGAGCCGACCATCGGACTTGACCCTAAACAGATCATCGAGATCAGAAACCTTATCAGAAACCTCGGAAAGAACCATACGGTCATACTCTCCACCCACATTCTTTCCGAAGCACAGGCAGTTTGCGACAGAATCATCATCATTAACGAAGGAAAATTGGTTGCAAACGAAAAGAGAGAAAACCTTTCGAATCTCATTCAGGGTAACAGAAGATTTGAGCTTCAGATCTGCGGACCTCAAAAAGAAGTTCTCTCCTGCCTGAAAACCATGCAGGGCGTAAGCTACGTTGAACACCTCGGTTGCTCCGACCTCGACAGCAACTCATTTATGGTGGAAAGCGAGCCCGGAGTTGATATCCGCAAAACGTTGTTCTATGCACTTGCAAAGAACAGCTGGCCTTTAATAGGCATTCAGGCTATGGGCGCGACCCTCGAAGATATCTTCATTTCCTTGGTTGACAAGAAAGAAGAAACAAAAAAGACCAAACGCAGTAAAAAGAGCAAGGAGGAAAACAAGTAATGTCTGCTATTTACAAAAGAGAACTCCGTTCTTATTTTTCAACGTCGATAGGATATATTTTTGTCGGCATATTCTTGGCACTCAGCGGCGCTTTGTTTTCATTCTGCACACTTCAGCAGGGTACTGAAAGCGACCCAACACTCTATTTCACTCTTATGCTTTTCGGCTTTGTAGTGATCGTCCCTCTTCTCACAATGAAACTTTTCTCGGAGGAAAGAAAGCTTAAGACCGAACAGCTTTTGCTCACATCTCCCGTTAGTCTTTGGGGCATGGTGCTCGCAAAATTCCTTGCAGCCTATACGATCTTTTCATGCACTTTTTTGTTCAGCTGTCTGAACTTCACGATACTTTACGGCTACGGAACACCCGAGACCGCGATCATCGTGGGTAACATCATAAGCATCCTTCTCGTAGGTATGGCGTTCGTTGCAATAGGCGTATTCGTTTCGGCACTCACCGAAAACCAGCTCATTGCCGCTTTCGGCACGATTGCAATTCTTCTTGCATTGTTGCTCGTCGGCTTTGTCAGCCAGGTAGTAAACTTCGCTCCTCTCCGTGTCGTTATCAACTGGATCTCCATTTTTACACGTTTCACACCCTTTACCTACGGACAGTTCAGTTTCAGCGCGATAGTTTACTATATTTCTATTGCATTCGTATTTTTGTTCCTCACCGTGCGCGTTTTCGAAAAACGCCGCTGGGAATGATTTTTGACGGAAAGTGAGGAAAAAGATAATGAATAAATTTATGAGTTTTTTCAAAAGAAAGAAATTCAAATACGGCGCAACCGCAATTGCCTTTACCTGCGTTATCATAACTTTGATCGTAATGTTCAACGTTATTTTTACAGCGTTTGCAAACAAATATCTGTGGACGATCGATATGACCACGAACCAGCTCTTCACCCTTTCCGATGAGACTCTTGAGCTTTTCAAAGACGTAAAGAGCGACAAAAAGATCACCATCCTTTTCTGCAACACATACGATAAGCTCGAAGAAGAATACTATTCCAATATGATCTATCAGTGTGCAAGGGAATTCGAAAAGGAATTTGACTTTGTTGAAATAGACTGCTTCGACGCTATATCCAATCCCGATGAAGCGAACAAGTATAAAGATCTTTCAACGAGCGAGATCAACCAGAACTCCGTTATCGTAAAGAGTGAAACAGACTACAGAGTTTATACGAAAAACGGATTCTTCGAAACGTACGAAGACCTGACAGCATTCAAAGGCGAGATCAGATTCACTTCGGCGATCACACAGCTTCTCTATGACAGCCCCGTTGCATATTTTGCTACAGGACACGGAGAAAACACCGGTGCAAAATCCAACCGCCCTGCCCTCTGGACACTTTACGAGGATGCAGGCTATGAAGTTAAGACCATCGACCTCAAAACAGACGAATTCGAAGACAATGCTCAGGTTCTTATCGTAAACGGTCCTCAGTACGATCTGGGCGGCGACAATTCTTCGGTAAATGAAGTTGAAAAGATCGGAAAGTTCCTCAACAACGGCGGAAACCTGATGGTTTTGTTCTCCTCCAAGGTTACAAAGCCCCTTCCCGAGTTAAACAGTCTTCTTGAAGAATGGGGTATCAAAGCAGAAGAAGCTCGCATCGAGGATATGGAAAACAGCTATCAGCATCCCACACAGATCGACACTCTGTATACGACGAACGAGATCGGCCAGAAGATATTCAGCTCTTTGAACACCCTTGACTCTACTCCCCGCGTATACATCGATCTTGCAAGACCTCTGACAACCATCTGGAAAGAGTCTATTACCGACAGAGGCGCAAGCAGAGGTGTTGCACCCGTTATCACGTCTTACAAAACGGCAGTTGCAAAGCCTTACTCCTCCGAAGAGGATGCATTTGCAGGCGAAGCTCCCTTTAACGTAGTCAGCATTTCTTGCGAAAACTACACGAAAGACAACAAGACTTATCAGTCTTACGTAATGGTTATAAGTTCCGATGAGTTTGCATCCGACAAGGCACTCAACGACGGTTCGTATTCGAACAGAGATATTCTCTACTCAACGATGAAGATCATGGGTAAAGAAACAGTACCCACAGCAAAGCTTGACGAACTCTTCTACAACGATTCGTTGACTATCACAACAAAAGACGCAAACAACTGGACGTTGACGATTGCAGTTATCATTCCCCTTATCGTCTTGGTATTCGGCGTTGTTATTCAGATAAGGAGAAGACATTTATGATAAAAACACGTCTGCTTCTCATTATAATTATTGCAGTAGTATGTGCTATTGCCATTCCGGCTTGGTTCATAGTAATCGAGCCGATGCTGAGAGTAACGGTCACAACACCAAAACTCGAATTGCTCGAAGGCGAGTTCGAGGGTCAGAACAGCCAGATCCTTATGTTCGAATATCAGCCGAGAGACGCTATTAAGTCTATCAAAGTTTCGAACGAACACGGCGGCTACAACTTCTACTACGATGAAGACAAAAAAGATTTCTATATCGAAGATTATCTGAACGCCCCCTACAGCAAAGA
Organism: Eubacteriales bacterium; assembly: GCA_045580755.1. GTDB lineage: Bacteria > Bacillota > Clostridia > Oscillospirales > CAG-272 > RGIG1995. The sequence continues at coordinate 5,238 of JAZNOI010000055.1, forward strand.
GCAGATCGGCGTACTCATTTCCCACGCGGGCTACCCGAACGTAATGACCAGAGTTACGGAAAAGACCGATAACCTCAAGCAGTACGGACTTGACGAAAGCGACTCCCCTGCATATTACGAATTAACCACACGCAAAGGCGACACCTATAAGGTGTATATAGGCGATATGATCCCCTCCGGTCAGGGCTATTATGTAAAGCTTGACGGAAGAGATGCCGTTTACGTAAAAGAGGCTTCTATTTCTCAAACACTTCTCGCCCCCATTGAAAATATGGTTACGCCTATTCTGTTTATGCCCTTCTCGCAGTCTAATTTCTTTATGGTCAAAGACTTTATTCTTCTGAAATACGAAACCGACGAAGAAAAGACCGAGACTGAAGACAAGACCGAAGAAAAAGGCGAAGATACGACAGAAACACAGCCTGCCCCCGCAGAAGAAACAAAAGACGACCCCTTCAGAGATTCCTACGAAAACCTTGATGCAAAAAAAGTGTTTGTCGCAATATCCACAATAACTAAGACGACGAAAGACGAAAACGGCAATGAAGTCGAAGAATTTGAAAAATACGAAATGTATTATCCCGGCACGTACCAGGTTTCAGACTCTTTCGACTTGGTATTGCAAAACTTTATGGAACCCAACGGAGAAAAAGTCGTTGTGCTCGGTAAAGATGATGAGATCATCAAAAAAGACGTTCTTGAACAGTACGGACTTACCTCTCCCGCATACGAATTGTTCTTCACCCATAACGGTATCAAAAACGACATTTTAATCAGCGAAAAACAAGAGGACGGCTCATATTACGCATACTCGTTGCTCTTCAACTGTATATGCAAAATGCCCGAAACCCTCTTTGAGTTCCTTGACTGGAATCTTCTCGACTACGTTCAGAAACCGATATTCCTTTCGTATATCACCGATATTTCGAGTATAGCGATCAAGACCCCCGACTTCGAGGAAACCTTTATCCTCTATACTTCAGAAGGCGAAACGGTTAAAAATCCCGTTACAAACACGACAACGACGACCACAAACATCGACATAAAGCTCAAGAGTAACGGCGAGTTCCTCAAAAATCCCGATTACTTCAAACAGTTCTATATGGGGCTTCTTAACATCAACCTTAAAGGCGAATCCGATGTTGAAGACGAAACGGGACTTGAATGTATGGCAACCATTACCATACACACCAAAAAAGGCGAGTTGCTCAACTACGCATTCTATCCTTACCGTACACGCCGCTGCCTGTATACGCTCAACGGCAAAGGTAACTTCTACGTGCTCAAAGAAACTGTCGAAACAGTAGTCGAAAACGCAAAGAAACTCGTAAAAGGCGAACCTGTTTCCTATATGTAAAAAATATATGCTACAAAAAATCCTCCGTATAACGGAGGATTTTTTAGTGCGTAAAGAGCAAATACAGTCAGGGCTTCGCCCCGAACCCCACAAAAGGCGCGCTTTTGTAAAAGCGCCCTCTTGACTCCAGCCAAAACTTTTAATTTTTAATAATCTTCACTGTTAGGGGCGACGTCCTCGACGCCCCGTTTATATAAACGGTTTCAAATAATATAAT
>JAZNOI010000056.1:0-7072 GCA_045580755.1 Eubacteriales bacterium
GTTTGGTGGTGGGGGTCAAGGGGAGGAGGAATCGAAACCTCCTGCCCCTTGGCGCCTTCTTTGTTTTACTTTCTTGGCAAGGCAAGAAAGTAATAAAAAAGAAAAAAACAAAAACGCTGACGCGTTTTTTTAAGAAGTACAAACAATCAGGGCTTCGCCCCGAACCCCACAAGAGACGCGCTTTTGTAAAAGCGCCCTCTTGACTCCAACCAAAACTTTTAATTTTTAATAATCTTCATCCGTAGGGGACGGCGCCCCCTACAATTGAAGATATTATATTCGTTGAAATTGTATGTATAAATCCGTCTCGGCGGCCAAAGATGTGAGGTATCGGGGAGAATAACGCCCCACGCAATAATTTTTATCAAAAATTTTTACAAAAAATTGTTGCCGTTTATATATATAAAATTAATATAAATATTAAAATATCTGTTTACAATACACTTTTAAAGTGTTATAATAATTATAATTGCAGATTTATGTCCAAAAATTTGAGACGAAACAACCACATCAAACTAACGAGAGGTAATTATGTTCAAAAACATAAAAGAAAAACTGCATAACAGAATGTTTATAAAGAGGCTTATTTCAGTCTTTGTTGCCGTAGTATATATAATCGGATTTTCAGCCGTTTTAAACAACAGTCAAAATCCTTTTCTGCACGGCACGTTGATAGCTTTGCTCTACGTCGTTACCCTTGTTTTGATCTCTGTTGCGTGGAACGTGATCGAAAAGCGCATTATGCAAAAACGGGGACTCGAGATCGAGCCTTTGCTCGGAAATATGGCTCTTGATATACTCCCGAAATTGTATATGCCGGTAATCATCAGCGATATGAGCGGCAAGATCATTTGGTTTAACCGTGCTTTTGCAAACGTATCGGGCTCAAAAAGCGGTTATTACGGAAAAAATATAGACCAGCTGTGTCAAAACAGCCTTGACGATATAATTCAAGCCGAGGGGCTGGAAGAAGGACTTGAAACCGTTGCGTTCAACCAGTTTTACAGAGTTAAGGCATATCCCGTTCAGACGTCGAACAAGAGCTACTGCATCACGGTATGGAACAACCACGACGAGCTGAACAGCGCGTACAACGAACTCAAAAACGAGAACACGATCATTTCGTATATAATGATCGACAACCTCGACGAGCTTCTCCAGCACATCCAAGAGAAATACAGAGAAGTATCGAACAACGTTGCCACCATACTCAACGAGTGGGCTGAATCGGTAGGCGGCATTTTAAAAGAATTCCAGAGAGACAAGTTTATATTTATTTTCCGTCAGAAGCACCTCGAAGATATCATTAATTCCAAATTCGCGATTTTGGATAAGATAAGAGACGTGAGGGTCGGAAGCGGAAGCCTTCCCGTTACGATCTCGATAGGTATCGCCTGCTCGGGAGCAACCCTTGCAGACAAAGAAAAGGACGCGCAAGCCGCACTCGATATGGCGCTCCAGCGAGGCGGAGACCAGGCGGTAATTAAGAATAACAACGAAATGGACTTTTACGGCGGCCGCACTCAGAGCGTGCAAAAACGAACGAAGGTCCGTTCGAGAGTTACCGCAAACGAACTTGTATCGCACATGGCTGAAAGCGGCAACATACTTATTATGGGCCACGTCAACCCGGACTACGACTGTTTCGGAGCCTGCATAGGTATTGCCAGAATGGCTATGTTCTGCGGAACCCGCGCAAACATCGTGATCGACATCGAGGACAAGAACATAGCAAAGTGCTTTGAGGTTCTGAGAGATATGCCCGAATACAAACACATGTTTGTCGGACCTCACGAGGCGCTCGATCTTATAAACCACGACACGCTTCTATGTATCTGCGACGTAAATAACCAGAGACAGTTTGCGGCTCCCGAGGTTGCCGAGAGCGTTGAACGCATAGTTTACATCGACCACCACAGAAAGACGGCAGAATTCAAGATCAAGCCGCTTATTGCATACATTGAACCCTCGGCGTCTTCGACGAGCGAGCTCGTTGCCGAGTTTCTTGAACAGACGCTTTCGGCGGGAATGCTCCCCCATGAAGAAGCCAACCTCTTGCTTGCGGGAATCATGCTCGACACCAAGCATTTCGCGAAAAATACGGGCGTCAGAACGTACAGCGCGGGATTCTATCTGCAAAACGAGGGAGCAACACCCCAAGTAGTACAAAACCTCTTCAAGTCCGACCTTGACGATCTGCGCAGAGAGGCGAAATTCGAATCCAACGTTAAGATATACAGAAATCTTTTCGCAATCACGACGAACACGCTTAAAGAAAGCGGACTGTCTGACTCGGCAGACCGCATAGCTGCCGCAAAAGCGGCTGACAAGCTGCTGACTGTTGACGGGGTTATGGCTTCGTTTGCAATATGCAAGATCGAAAACACGGTATACATCTCGGCGCGCTCGACCGGCAAGATAAACGTGCAGGTCATTGCCGAAAAGCTGGGCGGCGGCGGTCACTTCGACCAAGCGGCAACACAGCTTAAGGACGTAACCGTAAACGAGGCGTTGGCTCTTCTGAAAGAGGCGATAGACGAGTACGCCGACAACACACTTTAAATAAAACACCGCATATACGCTGAAAGGACGGTACACATAAATGAAAGTTATTCTCACACAGGACGTTAAAGCACAGGGCAAAAAAGGTCAGCTCATAAACGTATCCGACGGTTACGCAAGAAACTTCCTTCTCCCCAAGGGATTGGCAGTTGAGGCAGACGCCAATGCTATGAACGACCTCAAAAATAAAGAATCATCCAGACTCCACAAGATCGAGCTCGAAAAAGCGGCGGCAAAAGAAACCGCAGAAAAATTACAAAAGATCAGCGTTAAGCTTTCCGCAAAAGCAGGCGCAGACGGCAGACTTTACGGCTCCGTAACAAGCCTTGACCTCGCTGAAAACCTCGAAAAACAGCACGGCATCAAAGTTGACAAGCGCAAGATACAGCTTAACGAGCCCCTCAAGACGTTCGGTGTTCACACAGTTCCCGTTAAACTCTATCCCGAGATCGTCGGACAGATCAACGTTGTTATTTCGGATGTGAAGTAATATGAGTGCAAACGATATTTTAGGACGCAAACTCCCCTTTTCACTCGAAGCCGAACAGTCGGTCATAGGCTCGGTACTTATCAACCCCGAGTGCTTTGACGATATAGCTCAGCTCGTATCGAGCGAGGATTTTTACCTTCCCGAACACGAACAGATCTTTTACGCTATGAAGGGCATGTACGCGTCGAGCAAGACAGTCGACGTCGTAACCCTTGCTGACGAACTTGTAAAAGAAGGAGTATACCAAAACACCGAAACGCTTAACAGCTACATAAGAACGATCATTCAGACCGTTCCGTCGGCGGCAAACGTCGTTGACTACGCGAACATAGTCCACGATAAGAGCGTATTGCGCCAGCTTATCGAGGCTTGTTCAAAGATCACCGAAGACGCTTACTCCGAGCAGGACGAGGTCAAAAACGTCCTCGACTCCGCCGAGCAAAAGATCTTCGACATAGCTTCGGGCAACGAAACAAAAGGCTTTGCCCATATAAAAGACGTATTAAAGCTCGTTCACGATAATCTGAAACTGCTTTCATCGGGTAGCGACGAGGCGCACGGAACTCCTACCGGTTTTTCGGGTCTTGACGACACGTTGGTGGGTATGGGAAAGGGAGACCTTATCCTCGTAGGCGCACGTCCCGGTATGGGTAAAACGAGTTTCTGTCTTAACATTGCGTCGAACGTTGCAAGCCAGACCAAAAAGACGGTATGTATATTCTCTCTCGAAATGTCGTGCGAAGAGCTTGTTTCGAGAATGCTGTCGAGCGAAGGTATGGTAGACAGCTACAACATACGTTCGGGAAAACTCACCCCGGACGACTGGACAAACCTCGCACACGCGGCGGACAAGCTTGCCGAATGCGACATTCTTATAGATGACACGACCGGGATTACCGTTACGGGTATGAAAGCAAAGCTCAGACGAGTTAAAAATCTGGGGCTCGTCGTTATCGACTATCTCCAGCTTATGCAGAGCGATAAAAAGACCGACAACCGAGTAAACGAGGTTGCCGATATATCGAGAAATATGAAGATACTCGCAAAAGAACTCCGCGTTCCCGTAATATGCTGTGCACAGCTTTCCCGTGGTCCCGAAAGCAGAACGGATAAGCGCCCCATGCTTTCCGACCTTCGTGACTCGGGTGCTATCGAGCAGGACGCGGACGTCGTAATGTTCCTTTACAGAGACGAGTATTACAACACCGACAAAACGGGCCAGAGCTCTGCTGAAATAATCGTTGCGAAAAACAGACACGGCTCTACCCGCAACGTTGACATCGGCTGGCTTCCCCAGTTTACAAAATTTATTACGATCGACAAAACGCAGGAAGAAGCTTAAAACATACTCCCTCTTTTGTCATTGGAAAATCTTCCGCACGGAGACAAACAAATGTGGCTTGAAACCGTTTCGAAAAAGATAATACACACACTGGACAGCTTTTCAATGCTGAAAAAAAACGACAAGGTCCTTGTCGGCTTTTCGGGCGGGAAAGACTCGGTTGTATTGCTTTATATGCTGAACAAGCTTGCCGATCGATACGGAATAACCGTTACGGCGTTGCACGTCAACCACAATATCCGTGGAAACGATGCAAAAAAAGACGAAGAATTTTGCAGAAAGTTCTGCAATGACAACAATATCGGCTTTATATGCAAGCAAGTTTACGCGGTAGATTATTCCAAAGAAAACAAGATAGGACTTGAAGAAGGCGCACGGATATTGCGGTATTCCGCTTTTGATGAGGTCGCAAAAGAGCATTCGTTCACAAAGATCGCGACGGCACACTCGTCGTCCGACAATATGGAAACCGTTTTGTTCAACATTTCAAGAGGAAGCACCGCCGAAGGTATCCGAGGCATTCCCCCCGTCAGAGACAATATTATAAGACCGCTTATTTATTGCTCTACGGATGAAATATTGGCATTGGCAGACGAGCTGAAACTCAGTTACGTTACCGACGCCACCAATTTTGACACCGATTACACGCGAAACAAGATACGGCACGAGATAGTACCTCTGCTTAAACAGCTTAATCCAAAAGCAGAAAACGCTTTTTCAAACCTCAGCGATTTGGTAAGACAGGACGTTGAATATATAAACGACGGTGTAAAAAAGATCAATTACAGTTCTCCGCAGGAACTTATTAAGCTGCATCCGTCGCTTCTCGGAAGATGGCTCGTTATGGAATACAAAAAAGAAAACAACGACGCACAGCTTTCAAACGTGCACGTCAACGCAATGGTCGATCTGATAAAAGACTACGCAACGAATAACTGCCGAGACAGAAAAACGCTTTCACTGCCAAACAAAATAGACTTCGTATGCACGTACGAGTCGGTTTATTTTAAAAAGAGCTGCGAAAAAGCGGCTATCGGAGAGCACAAGATCGGATACGGGCTGACCGAGCTTGACGAAACGGGTTGTGCAATATACGTTTCGGACGGTGAAATAAGCAACGTTTGCACGACTTTTAAAAATGTTTACAAAAAATATATACACACAGTACTGAAAAAGGACGTACTAACTGATACAATATTCATCAGGAAAAGAAACGACGGCGACGTATTTAAGTTTTCGAATATGACGAAAAAGGTTAAAAAGATGCTTAACGAAGCAAAGATCCCCGCAGAAGAGCGCGATATACTCCCTATGTTTTGTGATGACAAGGGAATTATGTGGATTCCGGGTTTTCGCGCAAGAGATGACGTATTACCGTCAGGCGATGATCTATCTGTTCACGTTTACTACTTACAGGGAGAGAGGTTTATAAAATGAATCCTGACATTAAAAGAATTCTCGTCAGCGAAAAAGAAATCGAGGATATCGTAAAGAATATATCGAAAAGAATTACCGACGACTACAGGAATCGCAGTTCAAAACTGCTTCTTCTTTGTATACTTAAAGGCTCGGTAGTATTTATGGGTGATCTGATGAAAAATATAGATCTTCCCGTCGAGATCGACTTTATGAAGGTATCATCCTACGGCGCGGGCACGAAAACCACCGGCAGCGTCAACATCGTACTCGACCTTCACCGTACTGACATTGAAAATACGGACATTCTCATTGTTGAAGATATAATCGACAGCGGAAGAACCCTTTCTTACCTCGTTGATTACCTGTTGCTCAAAGGTGCAAAGAGCGTAAAAACCGTTACTTTGCTCGACAAACCTGACAGGCGCGAGGTTGACTATACTCCCGACTATGTCGGAAAGATCATTCCGGACGAGTTCGTCGTAGGTTACGGCCTTGATTATGCAGAAAAATACAGAGCTTTGCCCTACGTCGGAATACTCAAAGAAGAAGTATATTCCAAATAGTTAAATAAACAAGAAATATTTAACTTTCAGGGCATAATATAAATAATAAGAAAACCAGGTCTATCGGAGGACAGTAATGAACGGTAAATTAAAAGTAGGCATATTTTATGTGATCCTCATAGGAGTTCTCATAATTGCCATAACCTCGGTATTGGGTAACTCTCATAACGATTCGCTCACATACGGAGAAATTCTTGAACTTTTCGAAACCAAGCAAGTCGAAGAGTGCGAAGTCAGAAACGATAATATAATCGTAATAAAGAAAACTGACGGAAAAGAAGTCGCATACGAATTACGAAGCGTTGAGATTTTTTACAACGACCTGCGCGACACCATTCAGTTACAGCTCAAGGAAGGCACTCTCAAAAAATTTGACTACGAGCCCATCGAGGAAACCCCCTGGTGGCTGTCGTTCCTGCCTTATATAATCGTATCGGTAATATTCATAGCGCTCTGGATGTTTGTTATGAACCAGACGACCGGTCGTGGCGGAAAGATCAACAGCTTCGGCAAATCGAGAGCAAAGCTTGGCGGTGACGAAAAGAACAAAGTATTATTTAAGGACGTTGCGGGCGCAGACGAAGAGAAAGAAGAACTCGAAGAGATCGTTACTTTCCTCAAAGATCCTTCAAAATTCACAAAACTCGGCGCAAAGATCCCCCACGGCGTACTCCTTGTAGGCCCTCCCGGAACGGG
>JAZNOI010000057.1:0-37548 GCA_045580755.1 Eubacteriales bacterium
TTGTTCATCGAATAAACGTGCACGTTCGATATTCCGTTTGCGTAAAGGTCAATGATCTGGTCGGTCGCATAAGCGATACCCGCCTGCTTCATCGCGTTCGGATCATAGCCGAATCTGTCAACTATGCTCTTAAATCTCTGGGGCATAAACGAGCCCGAAAGCTTTATTGCCCTCTCGACCTGATTTGCGTTTGTTATCGGCATAACACCGGGCACAACGGGAACCGTAATTCCCGCCTCTCTTATCTTGTAGAGAAAATTGTAGAGCAAGTTGTTGTCAAAAAACATCTGCGTCGTCAAAAAGTCAACGCCCATATCGACCTTTTCTTTAAGTCTTTTTATATCTTCTTTTTGGTTTTGGCTTTCGGGATGTATTTCGGGATAACACGCCGCGCCTATACAAAAATCGGGATTTTCGGTCTTTAGTTCAGAGATCAAGTCCACGGCATATTTGTAATCCCATTCGCTTCTGTCGGCATTTTCAAGTCCGGACGGAATATCTCCCCTGAGCGCCATTACGTTTGTAATGCCGGCTTCTTTAATGTCCTTTATTCTCTGCTTGACCGTCTCGCGCGTGGACGAAACACAGGTCAAATGAGCCAAAGTCGGAACGCCGTACATCTCTTTTATATTCTTTGCAATATCTAAAGTGTACTTGCTCGTTCCGCCGCCTGCACCGTACGTTACGCTCATAAAAGAAGGGCGCAACTTTGCTATCTCCTGAGTTGCAATTTTTACACTTTCGAAACTGCTTTCGGTCTTAGGAGGAAAAACCTCGAACGAAAGAGTGGGATTCTTTTCTTGCAATATCTCGATAATTTTCATATTCTTCTCCTTTTTCCCAAAAACAAGGTTATTTTACTATCTCGTACGGCCAGTCAACTATACCGCCAAAATCAATAACGTTCGTATACCCCATACCGACCAGCGCCTCCGATGCGATCTTGCTCCGTCTGCCTGTTCGGCAATAAACAAGTATCGTCATATTTTTATCTTTAAGCAGTTCGGGCGCCCTTTTCTCTATCTCGTACTCGGGCACGAGTATAGCGCCCTCTATATGCCCCTCGGCATACTCGCTTTCGGTCCTCGTATCAAGCAAAACGTATTCTTTTCCGCTTTCCATTATTCCCTTAGCATAAGCGGCATCGACCTTGCAGTATACGGGTTCGCTCGTATTGTCTCCGTTTTCTTCGACTTGGGAGCAGGAAACGGCACATAACAGCATAAGCAGAACAAGAACCGCTAATACGATATTAAAAAGTATGCATCTTTTCATAACTAAAAGCCTTTCAGTCCTTAATCTTCCTTTATTCCGAACACTATCCCAAAAGCACATCAAAAACCAGCATCAGACAAAAGCCTGCCAACAGCGCGTACGTCGCCGCGCTTTCGTTGTCGTGGTGCGTCTCGGGGATCATCTCGTCGCTTATAACGTAAAGCATGGTTCCGCCGGCAAAAGCCAAAGCAAACGGCAATATCGCCGATGATATGCTCACCGCAAAATAGCCTATAAGCGTTCCGACGACCTCAATTATGCCCGTTACGAGTGCTATCAAAAACGTTCTGCCCTTGCTCATACCGGTAGCGAGCATAGGAGATATTATAACCATACCCTCGGGAATATTTTGAAGAGCTATACCGCCCGCAATAGTTAAAGCCTCGACGGTGTTGCCCGTTCCAAAGCCCACTCCCGCTGCTATCCCCTCGGGAAGATTGTGTATCGCGATCGCTATCACGAAAAGCAGCACCTTGTTCACCTGTTCTGCCTTTTCGGGCTGAAGCTCTCTGTCGATTCCGGTCATATTGTGAAGATGCGGCACCAGCTTATCGATAATATTTACGCATAAAGCACCGCAAAAAACGCCGATGACCGTCATAATTATCCCGTATTTGCCCCCGTAATCAAGCGACGGAAGCACAAGCCCTATAACCGCTGCGCAAAGCATAACGCCCGCCGCAAACGCGAGTACCATATCGCTGAATTTATGGCTTATCTTTTTAAATGCAAATCCGAATAAAGCACCGATAACCGACGCGCCGCCTACACCGATCGCAGTTAGTAATACAATTTCCATGCCCGCGTATCCTCCGTTTAATTAAGTCATATTATAATTATATATCTTACATATAAAACTGTCAATCATTTTAATAAGACGGCAAAAAACCGAACCGTCCCGAGTTTGACAACCGTTTGTAAAAATGATATACTTTTTTTGTAAATTCCAACAGCATTAAGGAGACCGCCATGAATTTCAGAGAAATAGCCGAAAAAAGACAGTCCTGCCGTAGCTACGATCCGACAAAAGAGGTCGAAAACGAAAAAATAAACGCCATCCTCGAAAGCGCACGATTAGCTCCCTCAGCCTGCAACGGTCAGCCGTATCACATTACGGTCTGCAAAGGCGAAGCGGCAAAAAAAGCCGTTAAAGCTTCTCAGGGAATGGGTATGAACAAGTTTGCATCCGATGCACCCGTTATGATCGTGCTGTCGGAAAAACCGTACGTAAAAACGGCGGCAGTCGGCTCAAAGCTGAAAAAGAACGACTACCGCTCGATCGATATAGGCATCGTATGTGCCTACATTACAGCCGAAGCGGAAGCGCAAGGACTATCCACATGTATACTCGGCTGGGTAGACGACAAAGACGCAAGAGAAATATGTAACATCGACGGAACGGTCAGACTCATCATAACATTAGGTTATGCAAAAGAGGGCGATCCGCTCAGAAAAAAAGTCAGAAAAAGCCTCGACGAGCTCGTAACCGTTTTGGAATAAACAAAAAACGCTTTCGCGTTTTTTAAAAGAGTGCAAACAGTCGGGGCGTCGCCCCGAACCCCACAAAAGGCGCGCTTTAGAAAAAGCGCCCTCTTGACTCCAGCCAAAACTTTTAAAAAATTTTCTTGTTGTTTATCTTCTTTTTCGGGAATATTTCTTACGTCTTTTGCCGTTTTTGCCCAAATTCTGTGCCGCATATCCCCCCGCTGCCGCCACTACAGGTATAAGAAGATACGACAGCCAGCCACCGAGACTTATGCCGCCCTCGCTCATCATAAGCGACAGCAACATCACAACAAGCATAAGCATTCCGCCCGTCGCCGCTCCCGAAACGAGCCCCATTCCCTTATTAAACTTCGCCGCAATAAAACCGCCTACCAAGGCGCTCACAAACAGGATCGTCTTGCCCATCCATCCCATAGGCGCGGACGGATCCTCGCTCATATAACAAACGTATCCTAACCCTAACAGCAACAGTATGATCAACAAAACCGAGGCAAGAAATCCCTTTACACTGTTTTTCAAAAAATCGATCTGCAAAATAAAAACACCCTTTCAATAACATCTTTTGTAAATGTTTATGAAAGGGTTTGTTTTTTTATTCGTATATTATTCGCAATCTTCAGCCTTTACGTCAACGCACTTTACAGCGCTTCTGAGAATTCTGATCTTCGTCTTATCGCCGCTCGTTTCAAGAAGGACCGTCTCTTCCTTAATGCTGATGATTTTTCCGATAATACCGCCGATAGTAGTGATCTCATCACCAACCTGAAGCTCATTTCTCATCTTCTGAACTTCCTGCTCCTGCTTCTTCTGGGGTTTGATCATAAAGAAGTACATGAGCACGAACATAAGTCCGAAAATAATAAGGGGTGTCAACGTGTCCAAAAGACCGGGCTGTTGTGCATTTGCCAAAAATCTAAGATCCATTTTTTTACCTCCAAATGTACGGGTCATACAATTTTTATACCATTATATACCCAAATAATGTATCTTGCAAGTATCTAATGTAAATTTTTTGTGCATTTCTTGCAATATAGTCAGGAATTACGCAATCTATTAAAAAGTTTCTGCATGTAAAGTGCGGCTCCCCTGTTTTCTTCACGAGACAAAGCGGGATCTGCTCCCAATACTTCTTCAGCCTCAGAAAAAGCTTTTTGCAAAAGCTCCATATCACAGAGCGATGCAAAACGGAATTTCATACCGCCGCTCTGCCTTGCATTCCCCTTATTGTTCGGGAAGAAATCACCCGGTCCTCTTTGCTCAAGATCGGCTTCGGCGATCTTGTATCCGTTATTCGTCGAACACATAACCTTCAATCTTTGCTTAGCCTTATCGCTCTCGCTCGAAGACACGAGTATGCAATACGATTTATCCCTGCCTCGTCCTACCCTTCCCCTGAGCTGATGAAGCTGAGAAAGACCGAAACGTTCGGCATTTTCGACCACCATCAAAACGGCGTTCGGTACGTTTACGCCAACCTCAATAACAGTCGTCGACACGAGTATCTTTATCTTGTTTTGCTCAAAAGCTCTCATTACGCGGTCTTTTTCCGCGCTCTTCATTTTTCCGTGAATAAGACCTACCTCAATATCGGGAAAGATCTCGTTCCTCAGTTTTTCCGCAAGTGCCGTTGCCGACTTTAATTCGAGCTTCTCTCTGTTTTTCTTATTGTCCACGTCGTCGTCAGTAAAATCGAACGGCAAGAGTTCGCCCTCGTCATCCTCCGATTCCTCAACCGCGGGACATACTATATAAACCTGGTTGTTCTGCGCATTTTTTCTAATAAAACCGTTCAATCGGTCTCGGTAACTTTCATCTACCAAAAAAGTATCGACCGTCTGTCTGCCGGGCGGCAATTCGTCAAGAACAGATATATCGAGATCGCCGTACAATATCAGCGCCAAAGTCCTCGGGATCGGCGTTGCCGACATAACGAGCACGTGCGAATCATATCCCTGCTTCTTGGTCTTTTCGGCAAGGCTCGCTCTCTGCTTCACTCCGAATCTATGCTGTTCGTCGGTTATCACGAGCCCAAGTTTTAAAAACTCGAGGTTATCGTTCAGCAAAGCGTGCGTTCCGATCACTATACTTATCTCGCCCGACTGCACCTGCTCAAAAATCATCCTTCTCTGCGAAGAAGCCGTCGCCCCCGTCAAAAGCGCGGTCTTTATACCAAGTCTTTCAAAAAGCGGGGAAAGATCGTTATAGTGCTGCACCGCCAAAATTTCCGTCGGTGCCATAAACGCCCCTTGAACTCCGTTTTTCGCCGCAACGTACAGTGCCGCCGCCGCGCATACAGTCTTACCGCTTCCCACGTCTCCCGACAAAAGCCTGCTCATCGGTCTGCCGTTTTCATCGGACATATCTTTTATGATCTCTTTTATCGAACGATCCTGCGCGTTTGTCAGCCCGTACGGAATACAAGCCAAAAAATCGTCGAGATCGGTATCCGTCATACAAAAAGCATTTCCCGCATTTTTGTGTTTTTTCGCCATTGACAGCCCAAGCGCGAACGTATACAGTTCCTCAAAAACAAATCGCTCTCTCGCTTTTTTTACTTTTTCTGTATCCGTCGGGAAATGTATTTCGGTCAGAGCCTCTTTAAGACCCATAAGCCCCATTTTTTCTATGGTAGCCTTTCTGAAAAGCTCGGGATATTTATATCCTTCATCCGAAAGCGTCCTGATCGCATTTTCGGTAACCGATTTCAAAAACTTCTGCGTCAATCCCTCGGTCAGAGGATAGACTGGCACGAGCGAGGGCAGGTCTTTCCCCGCAATAACAGGCTCGTATACGGGTGAAGAAAGCTCTCTGCTGCCGTATTTCACGGTCAGTTTCCCGTAAAATCTGAACTCGTCGCCAACGTGGAAGATATCTTTTACAAACGGTTGATTGAAAAATATCAACGTACATTTTCCCGTCTCGTCAAATGCTATAAACTTCGTGATCTGCTTACGGTTTTTCAAAGTAAATGTCTGCGGTTTCGTAGCGACGGTCAGCATATAAGCGCCCACCGTTCCGTCGGGGGTCATCGCAAGCTTTTGCACGTCTCCCCTATTCTGATAAGCGCGCGGAAAATGGTACAACAGATCTTCCACGGTCTTAATTCCGAGGTTATAAAAGCTTTCACATCTTTTTTTACCCACTCCCGCCATAGCTCCGATCGGGGTCGAAAAATCCACAACACCACTTCCTTTCATCTTCCGTCTTACTCTGTTCAGTAATCAAATAAAGCGGAGAGCTCCCCCTCCGCCTTTTTGTATTCCTTAATCGTTGTTTTCCTCTTCAGCTTCTTCCTCGTCGTCTTCATCGGGGGTAAACAAGTCGTTTTTCGGAGGCTTATTCGAAGTCTTCTTAGCCTCAAAATTACAGCCCAGCGCAAAATCAACGTTCCTCGTCAGCGCATATAGAGCCATTCCCGTTCCGTAAAGCGCATACGCCATCGTAACCGAGAACTTTTCGCTTCCCTTTACAAACAGTATCACGTCGGGCACGAACGCGATCGCAAGCAAAAGCACCGTAGCATTCGAAAGAATAAAGTAAATAATAGGCTTCGATTTTCCGATATGATATCTGGTCTCGAAAAGCTGGAATACCATAAGAACTATCACAGCTATCTGTTTATACACTCTCTCGGGGCTGTTTATCATAAAGCTCTTATCAAAATAAATAGCCATAAGATACGCCAACTCAAGCGCTATCGGCAGAAATGAAAGCCACGACAAAACTTCGGTCTTATGCTTGCCTGTAAACGCTACGGCAAAAAAGTATGCCGCCGAAGGTATGGCAAGAACCGAACAAATAAATCTAAGCTTATACACCGTTTCTTCGGTAGAACCGGGCATGATTATATCTTTCTTGGCGGTGAAAAACGTTATTGCACACACAACAAGCAAGCAGGCAACGATCACGCTCGAAACAGCCGTTACTACCGAACCGTACTTCAACTGCTTCGGCATAGCGTCCATACGCATCACAAATGCCGACGTCAGTATAAACACGACCGCAACTGCCACAAATATACCAAACACCTGCGGCGTAACCGTATTTCTTTCGTAAAGCCCGTTTGAAGCATCAATGTAATACTGCTTCAAAATCATACGGAATATCACTGCCACACTCGCGATCACCGGAGTGAGCGCAACGTATAACCAAGACACTTTTTTGTTCTCGTTCATAATCACTTGTCCTTATTTTAGTTTTTGTGAGCTTAACGCATACACACTATCTATAGTATTATACACCATTAACCTCTGTTTTTCAAGTAAATGTAAAAATGAATGTTATTTTTTTACATTTTAAAGTGTAATATAGTTATATTCGTCGCCGAACTCGCCGCTGCGGATAAACTCAGCCTCTCTCGTTTGGCTGGTGAGTATTACCGTCTGCGAACCCTTTTCGGAATATTTCTTTGCCAATCTGAGCATATTTTTAAGCCTGCCGTTATCAAGCCTTGCAAAAGCCTCGTCGAACACGATCGGGAAACTGTGCCCCTTCTTTCCGAACAGCTCAGCCAAAGCAAGTCTCAAAGAAACGTATGCTATATCCTTTGTTCCCGAGCTTACGTAATCGATCTCTTTCGTATAAGTCATACCATCTTCATCAAAAGAATAAGTGAGAGCAAGCTTATCCGAAACGCCTATATCCTTATACTTTCCGTCAGTCAGTCCCGACATAAGCTCGCCCGACGTCTCCGAAAGCTCGGGGGCTATCCTGCCGCGCAACGAATCGGCTGCCGACGTCAGCTTTTCTATCGCCAACATATATGCGCCGTATTTAAGAGACAGCTCGTCGATACGCGAATTAACCGCTTTAAGTCTGCTTTCGATCTCCGCAGGATTGTCGGTACGGGCCTTCTGCTCCGCAAGCTTTCTTTCAAGCTCGTTCTGCTTCGAAATAAGCGTCTCTCTTGCAATCATTGTAAAATCGTAACGTTTCTTTATATCATCAGTCTGACCGGGCTGCACGTCACCCTCGATCGAATCGTATTCGGTCCTCAACACACTTTCGTCATAGTCGGCAAGCTGACCTGCTATCAACGATACTATCGCTCTGTTTTTTTCGATCTCTTTGTCATATAAGTCAAGATTCTTCTTTATCTCGCCTATATCCGACAAGGCATCGGTTATGCAACCAACAACACTTTCGTACTTATCGTTTTCAGGCACGATCCCCCATTTACCGAGCAACAAAACGGCTTTAGAGATGCATTCGTCGTAAACGCGTTTATCCTCCTCGCGCTTGATCCTGTTATACTGCGCAAGCTCGCTGAGTCTGACCTCTTTTTCCTGCCATTCCTCAGCTTCGTCGATAACGTCGTAAAGCCCGTCCTCGTCTTCAACGCCAAATGAATAATATATATTTCCAATGAGCTTGTTATATTTCGATGACACTATGAGCATCACGATACAAACGAGAACGAACACGCCTCCCCCGATCGCCAATATCGGAGAAAGTATGCCCCCTTTATTGCCCAAAAACAGCCCTGCGCCCACCATAACGAGCGCGATCAGTCCAAACATGACCGAAATTGCAATATTTCTCTTTTTCTTTTTTCTGAAAGCGGCTATGCTGTCCGAGATACCCCATCTTCCGCCATACGTTTGCATAACCTCAAGTATCTCGCTGTAATAGTCGTTCTTCTCGTCTTTTTCTGCGGGGACTTTTTCGGCAGGATCAACACTCTTGTTGACGTATGCAAGCTCGTTTTTAAGCTTTTTCAGCGATTCTTCATATTCCGCATCGGGGAAAAAGCCGTTAAACGACGTAGCGGCAATAATCTCTTTTTTGCCGTTTTGGTAGTTGTCAACGTTGTTTTGGTATTCCTGCTTTTCATCGAATTTATCAAGGAGCTGAATGATCTCTCCCTTGCGCAAGAGACGGGACAGATTCTCACATTCCTTTTTGTTCTTTTCTATCGACTGAACGGTATTTTTCAGAGAAGCTTCGGACTGCAAGATCTCCTCGTTTGCACTCCTTGCTTCTGCAAGACGGATAGAAAGCTCGTCTCTTTCTTTTTCAAGGGAATCGAGCATTCCCCTCCCCGTATTCTTCTTATGCTTGATCTGCACTCTCGCGTCCTCAAGCTTTTTTATAGCCTTGGTCGTATTAACGCTTTCGTCGGCAGAATAAAAAATATTTTCAACCGCCTGACCGATACTTTCGCCTTTGAAATAAGCACCGTCAGCCTGTCTTATGTAAACCGTACTTACAAAAACCTCCTCGGGTATACCGAAAAAGTGCTCTCCGGGATTTTTTATTCCCGACAAAACGGAATTCGTCGCCAGGTCAACTACCGTAACGTTATCTTTATAAACAGTACCGTTCGACGTCAGCGAGCGTTCGATCCTGTAACGTCCGTCACCCGTATTCACGACGATACTGCCCGAAGCCTCGTCGGTCTTCCAGCTGAGATATTTTTTTCTTTCACTCATCTCGCCGTCGGTCTGTTTGTTCGAAAGTCCGTAAAAAACAAATTTTATAAACTCGCTGAGCGTTGTTTTTCCCGACTCGTTACTTCCCTCGATAACGTTTATTCCATTTTTAAGATCTATCTCTTTTTTCGACAGCTTGCCGAAACAACCTATCTTTATGCTCTCTATAAACATATCTTACCTCAAAAATCAATTACGTTACTTCCGCCCAAAGCGGAAAGCCCGTATTTTAATGCGGCGTACGCCGCTTCTCTCTCTTTTTCGTCATCGCTTTCAAGAAGCGGCTTAAGCTCTTCGTAAAACACTCCCCTGATAGTCGGATCTTTTTCAAGCCGTTCAATATCAAAAAGCGGTCTCGTCTTGTTTACGAGTTCAAGATAGAACAAATTCTCAGCAACCGACGTAAAGTTCGCTTCGGATATTACGAGCTCGGGAGACACGTCTCCCTCGAGGACCACTCTGACCAAAGCATCTCTGTTGTATTCTTTTTCCTCTATCCTCTCTTTGACCTTTGGCAAAACGTCGGACAGGTTTTGTGCTCCCGACACGTTTATTCTTTCTATCTCGTAATGGCGTTTGCAAAAACGAAGCTTTTTGAATTTTGCATCGAGCACGTAATCCTTCTTTTCAAACTCGCAAAGAAGCGCTCCTTTATGTCCGCATTCTCCGAAATCTCTGCCTTCAAGGCAGCCCGCATAAGCATAATAAGTATCGTCAACCTTTTCGCATTCGCTACCCGCGTGTATATGACCGAGAGCTACGTAATCAAAGCCTGATTCTCTTATGTCAGAAATCGTAATCGGACAGTTATCGCTCTTTGAAGTCGTTATCTCCCCGTGGGCGCACATTATGTTTATTCTCGAATTAACTTTCGGCTTTATTCCCTTAAAGGGATTATAGCTCAGCTCGGGACTGACGAAAGCATAGCCGTACACGTCGACCCCCAGATCATCGAACGAAAAATGAGTTACGTTCGTACTCTTAAATATATAAACGTTCGACGGAAAATCCACCCTGCCGTATACGCCGTCTTCGGTATACGGATCGTGGTTGCCGGGAGAAATAACGAAACGGCAATCGGGGTTGTCGGCAAACTCCCTCTGGAGCATAGCCGCGGTATCCCTCGTAACGTTTTCGCTTTCAAAAAGGTCTCCGCTTATCAATACGATATCTATATTATTCAGCTTCACGTAGTTCATCATAGACGAAAAAGTGGCAAGCAGCTCACTTCTTCTGAGTTCCGACTTTCTCGAATCACCGCACACAAAAGGTGCGTCAAGATGCAGGTCGGCACAGTGCAATACCTTCACCATATTTATCCCTCCGTATCAAGTCTTTTGTAAAAAAACACGTACTGAGTATATTATACACTCGGTTTTCTTTTTTTTCAACTTTATTGTCAATTATTATTAAATTATTATTGAATTATTTGCACTGCGTGTGGTATAATGTGATATAAGTATTATTCTTAAAGACAAACATAAAGAGGTTTTATTATATGGCAGGATACAGAAGAGGACGAGTAAACGAAGAGATCGTCAGAGAGCTTTCGGCTATCGTGCGCGAAGTAAAAGACCCCAGAGTCTCGAACGCTATCGTGAGCATAACGGCGGCGGACGTTACCGCAGATATGAAATATGCGAAGATTTATTTTTCTTGCATAGGCAACTGCGACAAATCAGAGGTAAAAAAAGGTCTTGACAGCGCATCGGGCTTTATGAGAAAGCAGATCGCAACGAGGCTCAATTTGCGCCAGACTCCCGAGCTTAAGTTCTTCGCCGACGACTCGATCGAATACGGTGCAAACATCAACAGATTGCTTAAACAGGTAGAGGATGACCTACATGATTGATAATAATATCACTCTCGGCGGGATAGCCGAACTGCTCAGATCAAAAAAACGCATACTGATCATAAGCCACTCGCGCCCCGACGGAGATACTCTCGCATGCGCTTTTGCACTTAAAAACGTTTTGAAAGATTTAGGCAAAGAAGTCGTTTGCACTTCAAGCGATAGAGTGTCCGAGAGACTTTCGTTTTTGTGCGACGGCGGGATATGCCTCCCCGAAGAAGTGCCGGCAGATTATGAACCCGACCTTGTCGTTTCGGTCGACGTTGCAAGCAGATCTATGCTCGGCGACTGCGAAAAGTTTTTGAATATTGCGACAACTTTGAAAATCGACCACCACGATTCCGACGACGTATTCGGATGCGATCACTACTATACAGACAACAAAAGCGCGTCGTGCGCGGAAATAGTATTTGACCTTATAGACCTTTTGTCAGACGAAATGAGTTTACGCGTGTGTGAACTGCTCTACGCGGGAATAAGCTTTGATACCGGCTGTTTTATGCACTCAAACGTTACGGAAAGCACGTTTAAAAAAGCGGCGTATCTCGTTTCGCGCAAAATCGATTCGTCGGATATTAACCATAGGCTGTTCGGAAACAAAACTCAAAAAGAGATCGAAGCACTTAAAATGGCTTATAACAGTCTCAAGTTCTATGAAAACGGAAGGATCGCCGTCATTTGCATAACGAACGAAATGAGAAAAGAAAAGAATCTAAGCGAGGACGACGTATCCGACCTCGCAAACATCCCCATTGATATAAGCGGCGTCCAGATCGGAATAACGCTCAAAGAAAAAGAGTCGGCAAAAGGCAACTTTAAAGTCTCTATGCGAAGCCGTCCCGGTATAAACGCAAGAAGCGCCTGCAACAGAATAGGCGGGGGCGGTCATTTGTGTGCGGCGGGCGGACTGGTCGTTGCCGAAACCGAAGAGGAAGCAGTAAAAAAAGCTCTCGAAGCCGCGATTCCCGAAATAAAATAATCTAACGTGCAAAATAAAGGACGGTTTTTATGTCAGAAAATACGCCGATGGGCGTCATTTGCATAAACAAACACAAAGGCGTTACATCTCACACGATAGTCAACGCCGTGAGAAAACTGTATAACACCAAGCAAGTGGGGCACACGGGCACCCTTGACCCTATGGCAACGGGCGTTTTACCCGTTATGGTGGGGAGAGCTGTCAAAGCTTCGGAATATTTAACAGCCGAAGACAAAGGATATATTGCCGAAATGAAACTCGGAACCGTTACCGACTCGGGAGATATAACGGGCAATGTGATCTCCCAAAACAGCGTCATTCCAACCGAAGAAAAGGTTGTTGAAGCCGCAAGATCATTCGTCGGCGACATAATGCAAACACCACCCATGTACAGCGCTTTGAAGATCAACGGACAAAAACTTGTCGATCTTGCCCGAAAAGGCATCGAAGTGGAGCGGAACGCAAGGAATATCCGTATAAACAGCATAAATATTCATACAGTCGACCAAGATAATGGAATTTATAGGCTCGAAGTGGAGTGCTCCAAAGGCACGTACATAAGAACACTATGCACGGATATAGGTGATAAACTCGGTTGCGGTGCCACAATGACTGAGCTGTGCCGCACAAAAAGCGGCTCTTTCGAGATTCATAATTCGATATCTGTCAGCGAGTTGGAAAATATGACCTACGAAGAAAGATGCAAGCTCCTTTTGCCGATCGATTCGCTCTTCTCCGATCTCGAGAGGATCAAGCTGCCTGCTTTTTTTGAAAAGCTTGCACGAAGCGGTCTTGAGATCTATTTAAAAAAGATCGGCATTGATCAAAACTCTGTAGATGACGGAAAAAGATTTATGCTGTGCTCGGGAGACGTTTTTTTCGCTCTCGGCGAAGTACGCAGCTATCCCGACGGAAAAGCAATAAAGCCAATAAAACAATTCGTTATATAACAACAAAAAAGCATACGCATCGGCGTATGCTTTTTTTATTATTCTTATACGATTTATACGATTCTGTCTTTGCCGCCCATATACATACGGAGAGGTTCGGGAATCAAGATACTTCCGTCTGCCTGAAGATTGTTTTCCAAGAAAGCGATGAGCATTCTGGGAGGAGCAACAACCGTATTGTTCAAAGTATGGGGGAAATAGTTTTCTTTTTCTTTCTTTCTTACGCGGATTCCGAGACGTCTTGCCTGAGCATCGCCGAGGTTAGAACAGCTTCCGACCTCAAAATATTTCTGCTGACGGGGAGACCACGCCTCAACGTCAATACTCTTTACTTTCAAATCAGCCAGGTCGCCGGAGCAGCATTCGAGCGTTCTTACGGGAATATCAAGACTTCTGAAGAATTCTACGGTATAAGAGTACATCTTGTGGAACCAGTCCATACTCTCTTCGGGCTTACAAATAACGACCATTTCCTGTTTTTCGAACTGGTGAATTCTGTAAACGCCTCTTTCTTCGATGCCATGCGCACCAACCTCTTTTCTGAAGCAAGGCGAATAACTTGTCATCGTCTTAGGCAGTTCCGCTTCATCGGTAATAGTGTTTATAAATTTACCGACCATGGAGTGCTCGCTCGTACCGATAAGATACAGATCTTCACCCTCGATCTTATACATCATATTTTCCATTTCGGAAAAGCTCATAACACCGGTTACGACGTCGCTTCTGATCATAAAGGGAGGAATGTAATAGGTAAATCCCTTATCTATCATAAAATCGCGCGCATAAGAAATAATTGCGGAATGAAGTCTTGCGATATCACCGCAGAGATAGTAAAAGCCGTTACCGCTCGTTCTTCTTGCACTGTCGAGGTCGATTCCGTTAAGTCTCTCCATAATGTCAACGTGATAAGGAACTTCGAACTCGGGAACGACGGGCTCGCCGTATCTCTGCACCTCAACGTTTTCGCTGTCGTCCTTGCCTATCGGAACGGATTCGTCTATAATGTTCGGAATTACCATCATACGGTTCTTAACTTCAGCCTCGAGCTCCTCGATCTTCTGTTCAAGAGCAACGAGCTCGCCTGCCGCATCACTAACCTGTTTCTTTGCAGCCTCAGCCTCATCTCTCTTGCCCTGAGCCATAAGCTTTCCGATCTCTTTGCTCACGCTGTTTCTCATCGCTCTCAAAGAGTCTCTCTTAGCCTTTGCTTCTCTGTTCTCAACGTCAAGCTTTATAACCTCGTCAACGAGCACAAGCTTATCGTCCTGAAACTTTTTCTTGATATTCTCTTTTACAATATCAGGATTCTCTCTTAAAAATTTAATGTCGATCATTTTATATCTCCTCTGTTTATATTCAAAATTAAAAAATAAAAAGCCTCCGTATCCCAACAAAACAAAGCCAAAGAAGCATAATACTCCCAAGACTTCAAAAAGGGACGGAAAGCTCCGCGGTACCACCCAAATTGCGCAATAATGCGCCTCTCAATGCAGAAAACTGCAATAGTGCTGTAAAGGGCACACCCTCCTCAGCTCATCACCGAGGCTGACTCTGAAAACGGAAAACAGCCGTCAACCCGCCGATCTCTCACCAACAACCGACTCTCTGTGCGGTCTCAAACCGTATTTTTTTCATCAAACGTCATTCTTTTATTGTACTTACTATATTTACTTTTTGTGTTTATTTTTTCGCATACTTGGGGTTGACTATCTGTCTCCAGTCAAGATCTCCCCTGTCAAGCGCACAAACCAATACTTCGGCGGTCGCAATATTCGTCGCCATGGGTACGTTGTGTATGTCGCACAATCTCATAAGAGCATTGTCGTTTTCAAAACTGTTGTCAGCATCTCTGAAAAACAGCAGCAGGTCGATCTCGTCGTACGATATACGGGAAGCAACCTGTTCAGCTCCGCCCTGCGAACCCGAGAGAAGACACTCTATCTCAAGTCCGGTAGCGTCGGAAATATATTTCCCGGTAGTTCCCGTAGCAAAAAGGTCATGTTTGCTCAATATACCACAGTATGCGATACAAAACTGAGCCATCAATTCTTTTTTCTTTTCACCTGCAATAATTGCTATTTGCATTTTTTCCTCCTTTGTGATCTTATGCACTCAAAAAACCTTCGAATGTCAAACTGTTTAAACTGATGTATATTGGTTTACGTAAGGTTAATTTCCTAAAAGTCTTCTCCTGTTTATTCCGCGAAATCCGGTAAACAACGGAACGTTCTTCCCTTCGGTCCTCTTTGCTATATTGCTGAACGCCTTTGCGATATTATGTTCGACTACGGTGTCGATCAGCTCGCCTTTGTCCTGCATAAGCACGAGTCGAGGTTCAAAAGGAATGATACCGACCAGTTGCAGACACGCCTTATCTATTATGTCCACAACCGAAGGTCTTTTATTTACGTCTTTGCCCGACGTATCAAACATATTTATTATAAGTTTTCTTTCCGATACGTTTAAACCTTCGAGCTCTCTGCCCGTACACTCAGCCGCTCTTATCGAGGGGAACGAGTGGGTCGCAACGATGTATGCCGCATCACTGCACTTTGCTGCCACGGAAAACTCTTGTCCCGAGCTTCCGGGAGTATCGAGAATTATATAGTCGAGCGAATACTTTTGCTTAGCTCTTTCAAGCATATCGGCAAACTTTTCGCTTTCTATTCCTTCTTGATAATTAAAAGGAGCAGGCAAAAACATCATATTCGGCTCTCTGTCGTCGTATATGATCGCCTTTTCAAGCTCTGTTCGTCCCGATAAAACGTCGCCCGCGTCGTGAACTATAACGTTTTCAAGACCGAGCATAATATCAAGACTTCTCATGCGGAAATCGCAGTCAACAAGCAAAGTCCTTTTACAACCAACGGCAAGTCGGAGTGCAAGATTCGCCGCAACGGTCGACTTGCCTACACCGCCCTTAAACGACGTAACCATAATCACCTTGCAAGACATCACTCCACCTCCCGCTTAATAAATTAAACTGTATCATTACGATTATATCACAAAAATCGGTATTTTGTCAATAACATTTAATATATAAAAAAGGCATACCGAAAGCAAAAAAAGAGGGCCCCCCTCTTTTTTTGTTGCTTAGCGCATAGTTATGATATTTTCATTTATTTAGGTTTATTGTCGCACAGATCTGCCAAAAAACAGCTTTCACACATAGGCGAACGCGCATTACAAACGTCTCTGCCGAACTGAACTATTCTGTGACAAAAATCGGACTGCACACTTTCGGGCAAAAGCTCTTTTAAAGCTCTTTCGACCTTCACGGGATTTTTTTCGTCTTTGTCGGTAAAGCCAATCCTTCCCGATATGCGTATACAGTGAGTATCCGCAACTATAGCGGGCTTCCCGTATATATCACCGAGTATAAGGTTAGCTATCTTTCTTCCCACTCCGGGAAGGAGCAACAGATCGTCCATACTGTCCGGCACCTTGCCGCCGAATTTTTCAATCAACATAATGCAGGATGCCTTGATCTCTTTTGCTTTCATTCTGTAAAGACCGCACGGCTTAACGATGCTTTCCAGTTTTTCGATATCGCAATCTGCCATACTCTCAAGCGTTGGAAATTCACGGAACAAAGGTACTGCAACGATATTTACCCTTTTATCCGTGCATTGTGCCGACAGCCTTGCCAGAACGAGCAACTTCCACGCCTCTCCTCCGTATTCGAGAGCACACTCGGAAGAATACCTTTCTTCAAGTCGGTCGGAAACGAGTATAGCCTTATTTTTCAGATTCGAATTATCGGTCATCTTATTTGTCCGTTACCCGAGATCAAATATTTTACGGTCGTCAATGCCTCAAGTCCCATAGGGCCTCTTGCATGAAGCTTTTGGGTCGATATGCCTATCTCGGCACCAAAACCGAACTCGTTTCCGTCGGTAAATCTTGTCGAAGCGTTAACGTAAACGGCAGCCGCATCGACGGATCTTTGGAAATACTCGGCGTTCTTAACGCTGTTAGTTATTATTGCCTCGCTGTGTTTGGTGTTATATTTGTTGATATGCTCGACAGCCTCTTCCACCGATCCGACCACTTTTACGGCAACTATATAGTCGTCGTATTCCGTTTCGTAATCTTCTTCTGTGGCAAGCTTTGCATTTTTCAAAATTCCGACGGTCTTTTCACAGCCTCTGATGTCAAGTCCGTGTTCCTTCGAAACCTCTGCAAATTCGGGCAAAAAGCTTTGTGCCACGTCCGAATGTACGAGGAGCGTTTCAATTGCGTTACAAACAGAGGGCCTCTGGTTCTTCGCGTTATTTGCAACCTTGACCGCCATATCGATATCGGCGTATTTGTCAACGTAAAGGTGGCAGTTGCCCGCTCCCGTTTCGATTACGGGCATCGAGGCGTTTTCCACAACGTTTCTTATAAGTCCTTTTCCGCCTCTGGGAATGAGAACGTCTATATACTCTCTCATACTCATAAGAACGGAAGCTCCCTCGCGCGATGTATTGTCAACAAGAGCCAACGCGTCGGGAGATATTCCCTCTTTTTCAAGAGCTTCTTTCATTATTGAGACGAACACTCTGTTAGTGTTTATAGCCTCTTTTCCGCCTCGCAAGACAACGGCGTTACCCGTCTTTATACAGAGGGCGGCGGCATCGACCGTAACGTTCGGTCTTGCTTCAAAAATTATAGCAACGACACCGAGAGGAACTCTCACGCACTTTATCTCGATCCCGTTGGGGCGCGTCCACACATCGCCGCAACCGAGAACGTCTTTAAGTCCGACAAGCTCAATCAAAGCGTCGCTTATTCCCTTGATCCTGCTTTCGTTCAGTGTCAATCTGTCTATCATCGTGGGGATCACGCCGTTTTTCTCGGCGTTCATAACGTCTTTCGCATTAGCTTCAAGTATCGCGTCTTTTTCTTCGATGAGCCTTTTTGCAATCAGTTTAAGAACGTTGTTTCTTTGGGGCAGGCTGCTGTTCGCAATGGATCTTTCCGCCTTTTTTACCGATTTGCAAAGCTGTTCGATATAGTCGTATATTTCTTTCGTGAATTCCATAAAAGATGACCTCGAAAATTATTTTGTGAATGGTTCAAAATACGAACCGTGCTGAACGCCGTCGTTCAGCATATCGTAAAGGATCGAAAAATCTTCTCCGCTCACTATCATCATGGGGATACCGTTTCCGCAAGCGATCTCCGCAGCGTGAAGCTTTGAAGTCATACCGCCCGTTCCGCGCGCCGAACCCGCTCCGTCCGCACACGCATAAAGAGACTCGTCTACCCTTTCGATCCTCTTGAGCATCTTCGCATTGGGGTTCGTTCTGGGGTCGCTGTCGTAAAACCCGTCAGTATCACTCATATTTATCAAAAGATCTGCATTTGCAAGAACCGAAACGTACGCCGAAAGCGTATCGTTGTCACCGAACTTGATCTCATCAAAAGCAACAGTATCGTTTTCGTTTACGATCGGAATACAACCCATACCGAGCAACGTTGCAAAAGTATTTTCGGCATTCGTTCTGGGTATCTCGTTGTTCACTATATCTCTCGTAAGCAATATCTGTGCAACCGTGTGACCGTAGTCTCCGAAAAATCTTTCGTATATCATCATAAGTACGCCCTGACCGACAGCAGCCAACGCCTGTTTTTCTTCAACCGAAGAAGGTCGGCGTTCAAGATTAAGTTTTCCGATTCCGGCACTTACAGCACCCGACGAAACGAGCACCACTTCTCTGCCGTCATTCTTAAGGTCGCTGAGGACGCGGCACATCTTTTCAATTCTCTTCAAGTTGAGCTTTCCGTTTTCATAAGTCAACGTGGAAGAACCAACTTTTACTACTATTCTCTTGGCGTTTTTTACTCTTTCCATAACAAGTCTTTTCTTTCTGCTAAATTTTTTTCAAAAAACCCTTTTATTCTATTGAAAAATATATTATAATGGTATTATATTATAATCTTCGCCATTTTTCAAGGGGATTTTGCAATTATTTGAATTATCGCAGGGATATAGATAAGGAGAACATCAAAATGAAAGAAAAGATCACACTTGTAGTTTCGGGAATTAAGATCACCGTCGTAACCGACAACGATCCCGATTACGTAAAAGGACTGGGAAGACTGCTTGAACGCCGTGTGAGCGATCTTGTAATATCGTCCACCAATTGCTCGAAAAACGAAGCGCTTTTGCTTTGCGCTCTGGATTATCTCGACGAAAAGATCAAGCTTGAAAAAGAAAACGAAGAACTCAAAAAAGCTCTCGAAGCTAAATAAACAATCGAGGTTCGTTCGATCATGATGAAATTTATTAAATATACGGGTTTCCCAGTGCTTTGCGGAATAGTTTTCGGAATGCTTATCGCCGAGCTTACGAAAGGCGTATCGTTTTTGAAATGGCTTGCCTTCGGCTGCAGCTTCGGCATTCCGCAATTCGAACTAAATCTTAACATAATCAACCTCTCTCTTGCGTTTACAATTAATCTGAGCGTATCCACCATTCTTTGTATTATTGCCGCTCTGCTTATAGCCAAACGAATTTACAAGAGATAAAACACGAAAGACCGAATACATTATGAAAATACTTTTGGCATCAAAATCTCCCAGAAGAAGAAAAATGCTCAAAGAACTGGGGATCAAATACACCCTTTGGAACGGAGAGGCTGACGAAAGCGTTGACAGACAATACAAGCCGCACGCCTTGGTAAAGCTGCTGGCAAGACGAAAAGCATCGGCAGCTTACGCCGACACGAAAGCTAAAGATACACTTATAATTTCGGCTGATACCGTAGTTGCACTCGGAGACGAGATCCTCGGAAAACCGAAAGACGACGATGACGCAAGACGTATGCTCAGAAATATGAGCGGGAGTATACACGCCGTATACTCGGGCGTTTGCGCGATATACAACGGCAAGACCGTATCGGCTTACGAAAAAACAACGATAAAATTCCGAGATATATCCGACAGCGAGATCGAAAGATATATCAAAACCGGAGAACATAAAGACAAAGCGGGATCGTACGGGATCCAGGAAAAAGGCGGATATTTCGTCGAAAGAGTTTCGGGCGATATAAACAACGTCGTGGGGCTTCCCGTATTAAAGCTCCGCAATATGATCCTCGACGAATTCGGGATCGATCTTTTTAACTGATCATTTACGGTTTACAACACAAAATTTATACGAAGAGGTGTTAGTGTGGCAAGAACGATAGGCGTTGATTTAGGCACTTCAAACACATATATTTACAGAAAAGGCAGAGGCATCGTAATCAGAGAGCCCTCAGTTATATCCATTGACGAGGAAAAATGCAGAGTTACTTCTATCGGTGAAGACGCATACGAAATAATGGGCAAAGAGCCTGCAAACGTGAAAACGTACAGGCCAATTAAAGACGGAGTTATCGCAGAATTTGACGTTACGGTAGCTATGCTCCGCGGTTTTATTTTGAGAGCAGCCGGAAAGGGCGTATTTAACCGTCCGAACGTTGTGCTTGCCGTTTCTCACGGAATAACCGAGGTCGAAAAAAGAGCACTCGAAGAAGCGGCGAACGAAGCGGGCGCGCGCAGCGTTGCGATCATCGAGTCTCCCTTCGCAGCAGCTTTGGGCGCAGGACTCCCCATCGCCGAGCCGAGAGGAAGTATGATAGTAAACATCGGCGGAGGCACCACCGACGTTGCCGTAATGAGCCTCGGTGGTATAATCGAAGCCGACGCCGTCAGGATCGGCGGAGACGAGATCGACGAAGCCATCGTTTCTTACTTAAAAAGGAAATACGGACTCATCGTAACCGTTACCGATGCAGAAGAACTCAAAAAGGAAATAGGCACGCTTCACCCCTCTCCCGAGTTAAAAGAGGCCGAAGTCATCGGCAGAGATGCCGTTACGGGACTGCCTACAACAATAAAGGTTAAAAATACCGAGCTGTCAGAAGTAATTACTGAACAGCTTTCACACATCGTTGACTGCATTAAATCCACACTCGAAAAACTCCACCCCGAACTCTGTTCGGACATACACGATTACGGAATTACACTTACAGGCGGCGGAGCTCTTCTCGGCGGCATTGCCGAATACTTTTCTTCCCTTTTCGGCTTTGAAGTAAAAATTGCCGAAAACCCGCTTGACTGCTGTGTTGAAGGAATCCAAAAGGTCATCGACCTGTTCCCCGAAATCGTTATTTTCAATACAAAGTAAAAACAGGAGATTTTCCAAATTGAAAAATCTGTTTCAAAACAAGTTTATGGTGGTGCTGATAGTCGTATCGATACTGCTCGTAGGCACCACGTCGTTCATATCGGCATTAGGCTACACGTCCTACGTCAGAAATGCGATAGGCATTGTTTTCACGCCCATTCAAAAGGGCGTAGATTCTTTCTTTGACGGCATCGAATCGTTTTTTGCCTCAAAAGAGGACTACGACGAAATAAAAAAACAAAACGAGTCTTTAAAACTTGAACTGTCAAAAAAAGAAGAACAGCTTGCAAAAGCAGAGCTTGCAGAAAAAGAAAACGAAGAATTGAAAAACTATCTCGGAATCAAAGAAGAACATACGGACTTTGTTTTTGCCGATGCCAAAGTTACGGGCAGACAGGCAAACACACATACCGAAATATATACGCTCGATAAGGGCAGTCATCACGGCATAAAACCCGGTATGCCCGTTATCGACAAATTCGGGCTCGTAGGCTTCATCAGCGAGGTCGGTCTCAACTGGTCAAAAGCCACGTCTATCATAGAGCCCGAAGCCGGTGTCGGAGTTTACGTTGAAAGAACAGGCGATCAAGGCTTAACGAGCGGCACGTTTTCATCCGCCCAAAACGGTGTTTGCAAGCTTTCTTATTTACCCGACGGAGCCGACGTTCAGGTCGGAGACAGGATCATAACGTCGGGCGACGGCTCGCTTTACCCCAAAGGTCTTTTCGTGGGAACGGTCGAAAGCCTCGACAAAGACCCGATTTCGAGAGAGCTTATTGCATACGTAAAACCCGCGGCAAATCTTACGGAAGTTGATTCGGTGATGATAATTACCGAATATGAAACTGTTTATGAATAAGAATTATTCTATAATAGGGCACGTTCTTGATATAACGGTATACGGTTTACTGCTCATTCTTTTGACGCTGTTGCAAACGTCGTTCGTAACACGTTTTCCGATCTTCAACGGGATCCCCGATCTTATGATAGGAGCAATATGCTGTATAGGCATCTACCGCGGAGAAAATTCGGCGGCTTTGTTTGGTTTATTGGCAGGACTTTGCTGTGACGCTTTGGGCAGTGTCGGAGTATCGTTGCTTCCTCTTTTTTATACGGTCGTCGGATACGTTTGCGGAAGAGTCGGCTCGGGCGCAAAAGACGGTGCCCGCTTTGTTGCTTTTTCCATATGCCTTATTCCATTGTGTTTCGCCAGAATAACCGTATCTTTTATAAATCACTTGATCGTATACTTCGATTCTTTGGACGTTTTACAGCTTTTGCTGTACACGCTTTTACCCGAATTTCTATATACGTTAGTCGTCTGTTTTCCGGTATTCTTGCTGGTAAAACTGTTCGATATTCCATTAAACATTGCAAGAAAGCGAGGCGGTTTGTATTAAAAAGCCAGGAAGATTCCCATTTAGATATACAATACTTGCGTTGCTTTTTCTTATTGTCTGCGTAGCCTTTGTGGCAAGGGTCGTATATCTCCAGATAACAGCACCGCCCCCGGTTGACGCTCCCGAAACGTTCACAAGAACTTTGACTGTTAAGGCAATAAGGGGAGAAATATACGACAGAAACGGAAAAAAACTCGTGTCGAATAAGTATTCGTACAACGTTTTTCTTGACGCGGGCAATTTTCCGAAAACGAATAAAGAAATAAACGGCACTCTTTTATATCTTATCGACCTGCTCGGCGACGGCATAAACACACAGTTCCCCGTTACAAACGGCTTTGACGACGCAGAATACAAAGAAATCGATAAAAACAGCTCCGAATACCAGGGCTTTATGAAAATGCTTGACTATTACGGGCTATCGAGGTCAACTGACGTAAAGACTCTTTTAAACTTTCTTGCCGACAGATACGGCATTAAAGACGCAAACGGAAAATTCACCGTAAATAAACAGGATTCACTCTCGCTTATTGCTCTCCGTTACGAAACGGAAAGACTGCAGTTCAGCCCTAAAAACCCGTTTACCGTACAAAAAAACGTCTCGTTGTCACAAATAACGGCCATTGAAGAAGCGAATATAGACGGTGTCGAGATCGAAAAGGTTGCCGAAAGAGTGTATAATTATCCCGGTTATGCAAGCCATATACTCGGCAGAACGGGCAAAATACAAGCCCCCGACCTCGAATACTACACCGAAAAAGGCTATGCTATGGATGCTACAGTAGGCGTTGACGGCGCGGAGAAGCTTTTTGAAGAATATTTACGCGGCATCGACGGCACGATGGTCATAGTAGAGGACAAAAACGGCAATATCGTCAACGAGTACTATGAAAAAGAGCCCGTTCCCGGAAAAGACGTCTATTTAACGATCGACATCGATCTTCAGAAAACCGCGGAAGACGCCTTAGCCTACAACATAGCGTTTATAAAAGAAACCGCCGACAACAAAATAAGAGAAGAAACGCTGAAACAGACCGACGAAAAAGGAAACCTGATTGCAGGCGCAAAGATACCGCAGTATATAGGCGAGGACGTTACGTCGGGCGCGGCGGTCCTCGTTAATCCAAACAACGGCGAGGTCTACGCTTTGGCATCAAATCCGACGTTCGATCTGTCGACTTTTTCACAAGACTACAACACTCTTTTGAACACGCCGAACAACCCGCTTTTCAACAGAGCGCTTATGGGTACTTACGAACCGGGTTCGACTTTTAAGATCAGCATGGCTGCGGCAGCTCTTGAATACGGTGTCATCGACAAAAACACCAAGATCTTCGACAGCGGTGTATACAGATTTTATAAAGACTTCCAACCCGAGTGTTGGGTATACACCTCGCACGGTTACGGTCACGGAAATATTAACGTCGTAACGGCGATACAGCATTCCTGCAACTACTTTTTCTATGAAGTCGGCAGAGTGCTTACGATCGAAAGAATGAACGAATACTGCCGCACTCTCGGTCTCGGAGAATATACGGGTATTGAGCTTCCGGAATCAAAAGGAATTTTGGCAGGGCCCGAATACAGCTCGTCTGCAAATAAGCCCTGGGTTCCCGGCGACACCATCCAGGCGGCGATCGGTCAGTCGGACAACACATTTACCCCTCTTCAAGTATCTATGTATCTTTCAACGATAATTAACGGCGGATCCAGATACCAAGCACATATTCTGCATTCCGTCAGAGAATACGGAACAAACAAAACTATCTACGAAACATCTCCAAACGTTTTGAACACGATCCAACTCTCAGATGAGACCCTCGAGACTTTGAAGATAGGTATGAAAAACGTTATGGAAAACGGAACCGCTGCCCCCGTGTTTGCAGATTATCCCCTCGAGATCGGCGGTAAGACGGGTACGGCTCAGGTAGGTAAAACAAAGAGTAATAACGGTATTTTTATGGCTTTTGCTCCCTACGATAAACCCGAGGTCGTTGCAACCTGCATAATCGAACAGGCAGGCGGAAGTAACGAGGTCGGAATCACTTTGAGAAGAATGTTCAACGATTATTTCGACATCGTTGAATAACAAAACACACAATAATAACAATAAATGCTGATAACGGTGAAAACAATATGAAAAAAACAGTATTTCTCCTAATTATAGCGATCATGCTCATTTCTCTCGCATCGTGCGGAAGCTCTACTCCCGACACGGGCAGCTTTACTTGCGAATTCGACACACAAAACAAGACGGCAACGGTTACGGGCTATACGGGAACGGATAAAAACGTAGTTATTCCCGAAAAGTTCGGGGACTACACCGTTACGGCGATAGGCAGAAAGGCGTTTTCGCATAAATACGAGATCGAAAGCATATCAATTCCCGCAAGTGTAAAAACTCTTGGACCGTCATGCTTTGAATATTGCATAAGCATTGATAAAATAGCTTTGCCGCAAAACCTCGAAAGCATAGAAAATACCGCATTTTCAAACTGCAGAGGTCTGATAAGCATAGAAATTCCCGCAACAGTCAAAAAGATCGGTATTTGCACCTTTACGGGATGCACTTCCCTTGAAGAGATCAAGGTTGACAAAAACAATAAAAACTACGTTTCCGACAGCTACGGTGCTCTTCTCGATAAAAATGAGACGATAGTGATGCAATACCCCTTGGGCAGTCAGAGAACGACGTACGAAATGCCAAACACAGTTAAAACTGTTGCAAGCTACGCATTTGAAAGGGCTGAAATGCTCGAAAACGTAACGTTTTCCGAAAACCTGCAAGTCATCGAAAGCTACGCTTTTCAGGGAGCGGGAATCAGAGAAGCTGTATTCGGCAACAGCTTAACAACGATCGAATCATTTTGTTTTAACGAATCTATGCTCCAAAAGCTCGACCTCGGAACGTCGGTAAAAACGATCGGAGACTCGGCGTTCGGCTGGTGCACTTCTCTGCTTGAAGTCAATATTCCGAAATCTGTTGAAAAGATCGGAGAGTCTGCTTTCTATATGTGTACTGCCGTAACCAAATATACCGTGGATGAAAACAACAATAAATATTCGTCCGACGAAGCAGGTTCGATTTTGAATAAAGATATGACTGTATTTATGTATTACCCTCTCGGAAACACGCTTGAAGAATATACGCTTCCGTCGACGGTAACTGAGATCGCTCCAAAAGCGTTTTCTCCCACGCTTAACTTAAAAACGGTAACCATTCCCGATTCGGTCGAAACGATCGGAGACCGCGCGTTTGCACAGTGCACCAACCTTGAAAACGTTAATTACGAAGGAGTTATTCCAAGTAACATTGCCGACACCGCATTTGAAAAATAATATACAATATCAGAGAGGGTGTGTGCCGAAGCACACACCCTCTCTTGTTGTATTCAAAATAATTAGGCACATACGAAAAACCGTATGTGCCTGTTTTTTATTTATATAAATTATTTTTCGGGATCAAGCAAGGGCCAATACGCCTTGAGGTAGTCGATTCCCGACCAGATGGTCATAAACACCATAAACGCTATTGAAATATAGCTGAGGATATGGAACTCGGCTACAACGGGGAGTATCTTTGAGAAAAACGCAGGTTCAAGTATCATAACGAGTATACATACGATCTGCGAGACCGTCTTGATCTTGCCCAAAATGGCAGCCGCTATTACTACCGACGAACCGCTCGACGCGATCATACGGAGCGACGTTATGGCAATTTCACGAAGTATAACGATAAACGTTGCCCATGCAAATATCATAAAAAATACGGAGTCATACGTGATCGTCGTCATAATTGCTATATAGCCGCCGATGGTCATAAGCTTGTCGGCAACGGGATCGAGGAACTTTCCGAAGTCGGTGATCAGGTTGCGCTTTCTTGCGATCTTTCCGTCAAGCATATCGGTGAGTGCCGTCAGTCCGAATATCACTGCCGCTGCTATTCTCGACCAAAACTGACCCAAAACGGGAAACATTATTATAAACATAAAGAACGGTATCATGATCATTCGCAAAACCGTTAATTTGTTTGGCAAATTCATTTTACTCATATCGTTTCTCCTATCAAATCGTAGTCAAGAACCTCTGTGATCTTAACGTTGTATATCTTTCCTTCGGCAAGTCGCTTTCCGCAGGTGAAATAAATCTTGCCGTCGATCTCGGGCGCGTCCGCTTCGCTTCTTCCGAAGTGCGCTCCCGAAACGGGATCGAAGCCCTCGCAAAGAACTTTTATTACCTTTCCGACCTTCTTTTCGTTGTTCTCGTTGTTTATATCGTACTGCATATCCATTATGATATCACAACGGTCCTGTTTTACCTGCTCGTCGATCTGGTCGTCAAAATCGTATGCGGGTGTTCCCTCTTCTCTCGAGTAGGTAAAAGCTCCCAGTCTTTCAAACTTGGTCTCTTTCAAATACTCGCAAAGCTCGGTAAAGTCATCTTCCGTTTCGCCGGGAAACCCGGTTATAACGGTCGTACGGAGCGTTATATCGGGAACAGCCTTGCGCAGTCTTTCAACAGCACTCTTTATTACCGCCTGACCGCCGTGTCTGTTCATTCGTTTCAAAACGGACTCGGAAATGTGCTGGATAGGCATATCTATGTACTTAACCACACGGTCGTTCGTTCTTATCTCCTCGACGAGCTCGTCGGTGATCTTGTCGGGATAGCAATAAAGAAGTCTTATCCACGGAATAGAAGTCTCGCTCGTGATCTTGCGGATAAGCTCTGCAAGCTTATATTCGCCGTAAAGATCAACGCCGTACCGAGTCGTATCCTGCGCCACCAAAGTCAACTCGAGAACGCCCAGGGATTCGAGGTTCTTCGCCTCTTTGATAATATCCTCCATGGTTCTGCTTCTGAACTTTCCTCTGATACCGGGGATAGCGCAGTACGCACACTTATTGTCGCACCCCTCAGCGATCTTCAAATACGCCATGTATTCGGGAGTAGTAACAAGTCTGTCTCCCCCTATCTCGTAGTCGTCAATATCGCCGTATTTCTCAAAAAACTTCTTCTTTTCAACGCTCTTTACCGCGTCAACGATATCGTGTATCGACGCAACGCCGAGCACGGCGTCACATTCGGGGATCTCTTTTACGACCTCGCTTCTATACCTCTCGGCAAGACAGCCGGTAACTATAAGCCCCTTGCAAGTCGAATGTTTTTTCAACCACGAAGCATCGAGGATACTGTCGATCGATTCCTGCTTTGCACTTTCGGTAAAAGCACAGGTGTTTATAACTATAATATCAGCTTCGGTCTCTTCGGGTGTTATTTCATAACCTGCCGTATAAAGCTCGTTCAGCATGATCTCGGTGTCGATCAAATTCTTCGGACAGCCGAGCGAAACGAACCCGATCTTAGTCTTCTTCATTTTCTTCAAGCAACCTCTTGTAAGCATATTTTATTTCCGCATATCCGTATCCGTAGCGAGCCAACGCCGCAGTTACAGCCTTTGCGGTCTTGCTGTCGCGTATCTTATCGATCAGCCTTTTTTTCTTAATGAGTTTTACGCAGTTTTCTTCAAAATCCACGTCCGAAACACATTCGTCAAGATCCTGACCGATAAGCTGACCGTCAAACCCTTTTTTGCGAAGCTCGAGCTTTATTCTGGCTTTTCCGTAAAGCTTTTTATCCGCCAGATATTCGGTATACGACCGCATAAGACGAGCATCGTTTATGAGTCCTGCATCCTTCAGCTTTTGTACGGCAGCGTCAATAGAGCTCTCGTCAAAGCCCTTTCTTTCAAGCTTTGTACGCAAGTTTTTTTCCGTGTTATCCGCAAAGACCAGAATGTTTGATGCGGAAGCCATGACCTTGTTCACAGAACTGTCGGAAGATCTTTCTTTTTTCTTTTCCTCTTCCCACACTATTCCGATATCTTCAGGCTTTTTCATATCTTATTCGTTTTCAAGATCGGCAACGGATACGTCGAAATCTTCGTCGAGATCGATGTTATCGGACTGACCGCCGCCGCCGTTCTTAAATCTTTCCAAAATTCTTTCTTCAACAAGGCTGAACAATTCGGGATCGTCCTCCAAAGCCTGACGTGCGTTGTCTCTGCCCTGTGCCAAGCGGTTTCCGTCGATATAGAACCAAGCACCGCTCTTTTCGATGATGCCCATTTCGACACCGACCTCAACGAGCTCGCTCGACTTTGAGATTCCCTTTCCGTAGAGAATATCAAATTCGGCAACCTTAAAAGGAGGCGCAACCTTGTTTTTAACGATCTTGCATTTTACTCTGTTTCCGTATGATTCGGCACCGTTTTTGAGCGTTTCCACCCTTCTGATGTCAATTCTTACGGAAGCATAATATTTGAGCGCAGTACCGCCCGACGTAACCTCGGGGTTACCGTACATAACGCCTATCTTCATACGGAGCTGGTTTATAAACACAACTACGCAGTTGGACTTTGCGATAGAGCCCGACAGTTTACGGAGCGCCTGCGACATAAGTCTTGCCTGTCCTGCAACTTGGGCATCACCGATATCTCCGTCGATCTCCTGCTGGGTTACAAGCGCCGCAACCGAGTCAACGACAACTACGTCAACAGCACCCGAACGAACGAGCGCGTCGAGGATACCCAAAGCAGCCTCACCGCTTTCGGGCTGAGATACGAGAAGCTCGTCCACGTCAACGCCGATAGCTCCCGCATACTGAGGATCAAGCGCATTTTCTACGTCAATATATGCAGCCGTGCCGCCCGTCTTTTGCACCTCGGATACTATGTGAAGTGCCAAAGTCGTTTTACCCGATGCTTCGGGACCGTATATTTCAATTATTCTTCCTCTCGGTACGCCGCCTACACCAAGCGCCAAGTCGAGTGAAAGCGAACCTGTGGATACTGCGGTTACATTCATATTCGTATTCTCGCCGAGTTTCATAATAGAACCTGCACCGTGATCTTTCGTGATCTGCGAAAGCGCGGTCTGAAGCGCCTTCATCTTCGCTTCTTTATCACGGATCTGTCCGACAGTTTCGGTCTTTTTCGTTTTCTGTGCCATAATATTTTAATCCCTTTCATTTTGTAGGTATATGTATTCGGTAAATAAAGCAACAGTTATGCATATTACTATTCTACCAAATTTTCTTCGTTTTGTCAATCAAAACGTCAATACTAACGTAGTTTATTTACAAAATATTATATACTTTTTTGTTACGTTGTGTTATAATAACAAGCAAGGAAGAATTTTTCTCCCCAAAGTTTAATTTTAAAGCAATATTTTGAAGAGGTTTATAAAATGGCAGAAAAAAATTGCCGTCTCGGTGCTGTCGGAGGACAGGCGGTCATCGAAGGCGTTATGATGAAAAACAAAGATAAATTCGCACTTGCGTGCCGTATGCCCGAGGGTAACATCAGGGTCACAAAAGACGACTGCAAGAGCGTCAGAGAGAAGTTCAAAATTTTAAATCTCCCCATAATCAGAGGCGTGGTAAACCTCGTTGAATCGCTGGTATTATCGATGAAAACGCTCACGATATCAGCCGACGCCTTCGGCATTGAAGAAGAGGAAACGAAGTTCGAGCTTTGGCTCAAGAAAAAGTTCGGAAAGACCCTGCTCGACGTCGTAATGGGATTTGCGATGGTGCTCGGCATTCTGCTCGGAGTCGGACTGTTCTTCTTTTTGCCCCTTTTTATATCTTCCAGCCTTTTTGACAAAAGCGGACAGGAAACAAAGTGGTA
Source organism: Eubacteriales bacterium (assembly GCA_045580755.1). Classification (GTDB taxonomy): domain Bacteria; phylum Bacillota; class Clostridia; order Oscillospirales; family CAG-272; genus RGIG1995. The sequence continues at coordinate 30,245 of JAZNOI010000057.1, forward strand.
TGCGACCCTCGTCGAAGGCGGCATTAAGATCGCGATATTCATTCTCTATATTTGGCTCGTTTCGCTCATGAAAGACATAAAAAGAGTATTCCAGTATCACGGCGCGGAACACAAGACCATCTTCTGTTACGAAGCAGGCGAAGAGCTGACCCCCGAAAACGTAAAGAAGCATTCTCGTTTTCATCCCAGATGCGGAACAAGCTTTATTTTCGTGATCCTTTTGCTCAGCATACTCGTTTCATCGGTCGTGTATACTATTCCGATAATGAAATCGAACGTTATCTTAAAATTTGCATCGAAGATCCTTACCCTTCCCTTGACAGTGGGAATCGGTTACGAATTTATCAGATTTGCGGGCAAGCACGACAACTTCTTGACGCGCATACTTTCAGCACCGGGACTTTGGATGCAAAGACTTACCACAAAAGAGCCCGATGAGTCCCAGATTGAAGTTGCAATAGCATCGCTCAAATGTGCGCTTCCCGAAGATTTTCCCGAAGCGCAAGAACTCTATCACCCCGAAATTTACAAAAAGAACGAAGAAGAAAATAAGACAAATGAATGACATTGACATACTGAAAGAGTATTTCTCGGGCGAGAAACTTGATAAAGCGCTCGAAGAATACGAAAACGGCATGCCTGCAGCCTATATCATCGGCGAGTGGGAGTTTTTCGGCGACAGATATATCTTAAACAATGAATGTCTCATTCCCCGCTGCGACACCGAAAGAGTGGTGGAAAAAGTAATAGAAAGCTTGAAAGACGGTTTTGTCTACGCCGACCTTTGCACAGGCTCGGGCTGTATTGCAATATCGTCGCTCAAGAGAACAAAAAACACCGTTTGCACGGCGGTTGACGTATCAAAAAAAGCAATCGAAGCGGCAACCAAAAACGCCGAGATCAACGGCGTTTCCGACAGGATCGAATTTTTGTGTGCCGACATCTTCTCACTCCCGTTGGCCGGTAAAAAATTCGACCTCATAGTTTCAAATCCCCCGTATATCCCGTCAAGCGACGTATTGCAATTAGACGAATACGTTGCGAAAGAACCAAGGATCGCGCTTGACGGCGGTGAAAGCGGTATGGACTTTTACAACTTCATCGTTGCAAACTACAAAAACAACTTGAAAGAAAACGGCGTTTTCATCTTCGAGATCGGATATGACCAGGAAGAAAAAATAAAAGAGTGTGCCGCAGAAAACAACTTTTCGTGTATGGTCTTCAAAGACTATTCGGGCAATCCGAGGGTTGCCTTGCTAAAATAAATAATATTCTTTTTTCGAAATACAATCGGAGGAATTTTAAAAACAGTATGAAAAAAACCATAAAACTTGCCTGCCTGCTTCTCGTTGCCGTATTTACACTCTCACTTTTCGCCGGCTGCGGAAACAACGGAAAGACTCCCGTTTCAACGACCGATACAAGAATAGTTATGAAGCTCGGCGGCTATAACGTTACGCACGATTTTTACAGATATCTCTTTTTGAACACTAAATATTTCTACGATAACGGAGACGAGTCTTACTGGTCAAAAGAGGGCAACGATATTGAAAAGATAAAAGATTACGTCCTCGGATCACTCAAAGAAACATACGCCATGTTCAAGCTCGCCGACGAATATAAGATCAGTCTGTCCGATGAAGACAAAGAATACGTGCAGGCTTTGCTCGAGCAGAGCAAGATCGGTTATACCGACGAAGAATACAAAGAGACTCTCGAAAAAGCCTATATGACCGAGGAGCTTTATACGTTTATTCTCGAGGTGCAAAGGCTCGAACTGCTCGTTTATAACCATATAACCGCAGAAGATACGGGCATTATCCTTGCAGACGACAAAACCGTTACAAAAGCGCTCAAGACCGACTTCGTCAGAGCTTCCCATATTCTTTTCACTTTTGACAGCCAGGAAAAAGGCGAGGAACAGCTCAAAAAGGCAAACGAGATACTCGAAAGACTTAATAACGGCGAAGATTTTGAGACACTGAAACAGCAATACAGCGAAGATGACGATACTAAGAACAGCAAAGACGGATACTACTTCACACACGGCGTATTCAATAACGCTTTTGAAGAAACGGCGTTCAAGCTTAAAGAGGGCGAGATAAGCGAGATCGTCACGACCGAGTACGGATACCATATAATAAAAAGACTGCCCATCGAGCAGGAATACGTTGACAAAAACTATTCGGATATACTCAACCAGTTCATAACCTGGAAGTACTACGAGATACTCGAGGATACGATAAAAGACCTTAAAGCAGAATACACCGAAGAATATAAGAATATTGACTTCTCTACTTTTAAATAATTTGGGGTAAAAGAAGAATTTGACGATATGAGTGAACTTAAAAAAGGAATCATAATAAAGGGTCTGGGCGGGCTCTACAACATAAAGCTTGACGACGGAACAGTCGTCAAATGCAAGGCAAAAGGCGCTTTCAGACACGAAAAAATTACCCCTTATGCAGGCGATAACGTTATTGTCAAGCAGGAGGACAAGGGTACAGTCATCGAAAATATAATCGATAGAAAAAACCACCTGATCCGCCCTCCCGTCGCAAACATCGATATTCTTTTTACTGTCGTCGCGGCGGCAAAGCCCTCACCCATGCTTCCGATAACCGATAAGCTCATTTCGATAGCAGAGTTCAACGGTATTGAGCCTGTTCTGATCATAAGCAAAAGCGATCTCGACTCGTCCGAAGCCGAAAGAATAGCCGATATATATAGAAGATCGGGATTTACTGTTTTCGTTTCGGGGCTTGAAAGCAACAAGACCGAGCTTATAAACTTCGTAAAAGAGCAGGCAAACGGAAAGATTTCGGCATTTGCAGGCGCATCGGGCGTAGGAAAAACGACCGTAATGAACCTATTGTTCCCCAAACTTGCACTTGAAACGGGAGATATAAGCCACAAGACCGAAAGGGGCAAGCATACGACCCGCCACGTTGAACTGTTTGCGCTCGACTATCTGACTGATGACGAAACGATGAAAGGCTACATTGCCGACACACCGGGATTCAGCCTTCTTGATTTTACAAGATTCGATTTTTACAAAAAAGACGACCTCGTGTATACTTTCAGAGAATTTGAAGAATATCTCGGAACATGCAAGTATACGAAGTGCTCACACACCTCTGAGGACGGCTGCAAAGTCATCGAAGCTGTCAAAAACGGATACATACCGAAAGAGCGACACGCGAGCTACGTCGAGATCTATAACACTCTAAAAAACAAAAACGAATGGAATTAGAGAGAGTGTGTGCGAAGCACACACTCTCTCTTGTTTTTAAAGGGGTAGATGGCAGCCGAGAAAACAATTCCGTAGGGGCGTTCTGTGAACGCCCGCGGGCGAACGCAGTTCGCCCCTACAAACATAAAAAGACAGAAAACGTAAATAATCTCTAATTGTAGGGACCGACGTCAAAAGGCGGTCCGCTAAAAAAACAAAAAAGCTTCCGCGTTTTTTAAAGAAGCACAAACAGTCAGGGCTTTGCCCCGAACCCCACAAAAGGCGCGCTTTTGTAAAAGCGCCCTCTTGACTCCAACCAAAACTTTTAAAATTTAATAATCTTCATCCGTAGGGGACGGCGCCTTCTACGCCCCGCTTATACATTCAATTTCAACAAATAAAACATCTTCGCTTGTAGGGGGCGACGTCAAAAGGCGCCCCGCTTATAGAAACGATTCAACAAGGAAGATTCCAAAGATGGAAAATCTTTATCTCAGTATTATTTTTCAAAAAAATAATACAAAAAATCTTCTACAGTTAAGCGATACAGAAAAAGGAAGATTCCAAAGATGGAAAATCTTTGGTCGTTTGGTGGTGGGGGTCAAGGGGAGGAGGAATCGAAACCTCCTGCCCCTTGGCGCCTTCTTTGTTTTACTTTCTTGGCAAGGCAAGAAAGTAATAAAAAAGAAAAATACAAAAAAATACAAACCCCCGAAACCAATAAAGTTTCGGGGGATTTTTGTTTCATATAACCGCTTATTCAGCCTTCTGAGCCGCTTCGATGATCTTCTGCGATACCATACCGGGTACTTCTTCGTAACGGACGAATTCAAACGTGTATCTTCCGAGACCGCCCGAAATAGCCCTCATAATGATCGCATAATCGAGCATTTCCGACTTCGGAACTTCCGCTTCAACGATCGAATAACCCTTCTTGTTTTCATCAGCATTCATACCGAGGATTCTTCCGCGTCTCTTGTTTATATCGCCGATAACGTCACCCATCATATCCGTGGGGATCTTGACCTTAAGAAGACCTACGGGCTCGAGAATAACGGGCGATGCCTGTGTAAGACCTGCCTTGTATGCCAAAATAGCCGCAAGCTTGAAGGAAATTTCGTTTGAGTCAACGGGGTGGTACGAACCGTCGAACAGGTCAGCCGCAAGGTTAACTACCGGGAAGCCCGCAAGAACGCCCTTCTGCATAGCTTCGGTAAGTCCCTTTTCAACTGCGGGATAATAGTTCTTCGGAACGCTTCCGCCTACGACGCTCTGTGTAAACGTAAGTCCAAGGTCCTCGCCGGGAGCAAAAGTGATCTTAACGTGACCGTACTGTCCGCTGCCGCCCGACTGTTTCTTGTGTTTACCTTCGACCTGAACCTTCTTCTTGATCGTCTCTCTGTACGCGATCTTGGGCTTTGTCATTTCAACAGCCGTATTATATCTTGATTTAAGCTTGGAAATAACGACGTCAAGGTGAATATCTCCGAGACCCGAAATAAGGATCTGCTTAACTTCCGTATTGTTTTCATATTTAAGAGTATTGTCTTCTTCAAGAAGTCTGTTGATACCCTGTGAGATCTTGTCTTCATCGCCCTTTGCTTTAGGCGATACAGCCATCGTAAATACCGATTCGGGATATACCGTGGGAGCATAAGGAAGAACGTCTCCGGATGTCAAAGTATCGTTCGTATTGGTGTTTGCGAGCTTAGGAACCATACCGATATCGCCGCAAGAAAGCGATTCAACTTCAGTCTGTTTTTTACCTCTCATTACGTAGAAGTGAGCCATCTTTTCGCTGCCCTCTGTCTGAATATTCTTGAGGGTCATATCACGGCGGAGCTCACCGCTCATAACTTTGAAGAACGACATCTTTCCTACGAACGGGTCGGATACCGTCTTAAATACGAATATCGAGGTCGTACCGTCAACTTCAACGTCGACTTCTTTAATTTCTCCGTTTTCAACGACCTTTTCCTTGCCGTTGCCCATAAATGAGGGGAAGGATGCAACGGATACGTTCAAGAGTGAAGCTATACCCCAGAGCTTAACTGCACTACCGCAGATAACGGGTGCGATCGTGCCGTTCAGAAGTCCGCTCTTTATAGCCTCGAGAACCTCTGCTTTCGAGATCTCCTCGCCGGCAAAATATTTCTCCATGAGCTCGTCGCTCGTTTCGGCAACCGATTCCATAAGAGCTTCGTGATACTTTTCGGCAATAGCTCTGTCCTCTGCCGAGATCTCACATTCGTTAAACGTTCCGTCGGGCTGATATATAAGCTCGTTCATCGTTGCAAGATGTACGAATCTGTTCGAATTTGTTTCACAGGGAATGATAAGGGGGCATACCATATTGCCGAAAGTCTCTTTAAGCTGATCGAATACTTTTGCAAAGTTTGCTTCCTTATCGTCAAATTTATTTATAAAGAACGCCTTCGGAATACCCGCTTCGGTGGCATTGTCCCACGCGAGCTTCGTTCCTACTTCGACGCCGCCCTTCGCGTCAACCGATATGAGCGCACTGTCGGCAACTCTGATCGCCTGAACGACTTCACCCTCAAAATCAAGGTATCCGGGTGTGTCAATAAAGTTTATCTTCGTATCTCCCCACATAACGGGCGCCATCGCCGCCGAAAGAGAAAATCCTCTCTTTATTTCTTCGGGGTCGTAGTCGCATACGGTGTTACCGTCGGAAGGCTTTCCGAGTCTGTCGGTTGCTTTTGTCAAATATAATGCAGCCTCGGCTATTGACGTTTTACCGCAACCGCCGTGACCGAGTAATACAATGTTTCTGATGTCTTGAGTGAGTACTTTTCCCATTTTGAGTTTCTCCTTTTATCCTAAAGCTTATGAAAAATATACAAATATTTTCAAAAAGACCGCCGTCTTTTATTTATTATACACCAATAATATGCCGTATGCAAGTAGTATATCGAACTTTCAAAGCCTTTATAATGTAAAAATCTCTATGGAAATTTTAGGTAATTAGCACAAAAAACCCTGATAACTGCCTCTTTTAACGAATTCTTTGTCGATTTCATTGGTTACCACCGTTTTTTTAACGCTCCACATCGGAGCTATCAGATCTTCTTTGATCCCGTCGCCCGTAACCCTTTCTATAACTACGTCTTTAGGCATTATTTCAAGCTGATCGCACACCAATTTTACGTATTCGTCGCGCTCCAAAGCCTTAAATTCTCCCCTTTCAAAAAGGGTGGCTATCGGCGTATTTTTCAGTATATAAAGCAAGTGTATCTTCAACGCGTGGGGGTGCATCTTTGCAACCTCTTTCGCCGTATTCATCATATCGTCGTACGATTCACCCGGCAGACCGTTTATTATATGGATACAAACGTTTATACCGTTGTTTTTCAGCTTATAAAATCCCTCTTTAAACTGTTCAAAATTATGTCCACGGTTAATTTTTTTGAGAGTACCGTCGTTTGCCGACTGAAGTCCGAGCTCTACTGTAAGATACGTCTTTTCCGACAGTTCTTTTAAGTATTCAACAACGTCGTCCGGCAGACAGTCGGGGCGTGTCGAAATGCTCAGTCCGACCGTATCTTTCAGAGCTATCGCCTCGTCAAATTTTTTTCTCAAAACGTCAAGCTCGGCATAGGTATTCGTATGGGCTTGAAAATAGGGAATATAGTACACGTCTTTCCATTTGTTTTCAATAAATTTTTTTCCCTCTTCAAACTGCATTTGAAGGGGAATATTGCAGGGCGGCGTGTGATCTCCGCTTCCTTTTTCCGAGCAAAAAATGCACCCGCCCTTCGATATTTTTCCGTCAATATTCGGGCAGGTAAAGCCGCCGTCAAGGGCGATCTTTACGCACTTTTTTCCAAAACGTCTCTTTAAATAGCAGTCGTAAGTATAATATCTTTTGTTCGTGTCCGAATTTTCAAAAGGGTTTTTGTTTTTCTTTGAGATCATAACAGTCTCCGTATTTTTTTCATTCCGTCATCTTTCATTTTACACCATTTTTATGCCAATTTCAAGGAAGTTGATAAATCATTTACCGAAATAAAAAATCAACTGTCTTTCGTGCGATCGTTTTTCTGAATAATTG
>JAZNOI010000058.1:0-5059 GCA_045580755.1 Eubacteriales bacterium
GACATATACGCGTTAACCGTACATTCCACTCGGAACAGGCGTCCTTGCGGCACATCGAACATACTGCTTAATGCTGCTCGGTTCCCCGCCTGACATGGTTCACAGCCATCAATTGCGCAAGACCCATTCTTCAACGCAGAATAATACGGCGCAGCCGTACATTCCTGATCCTCAAAAAAGGAAACCACCCCTGCTATAGCGGATTGCAGGTACAGGGCACCGCTAACTCCCCGGCCGGTATGGCCTTATATCACATCTTGCTTCATAGAATTATATCATATTTTATCGATTTTTGCAATAGATTATTATATTTTATTTTTATATTTTAGCAATCAAAGTGCTTTTCGCAAATAGTTTATTATTCTTTTTTCCTCTCTTGATACTTTTACCTGGGTCAATCCCAGAATTTCGCCCGTTTGTTGCTGAGACATATCTTTGTAATATCGCAAAATGATTATTTGCTGTTGTTCGTATGGCAGTTTTTTTATAGCCTCTTTCAAAGCCAGCTTTTCGGTGATCCGATCAAGCTCGCTGTCATTGTCTTTTATGACGTTTGCAAGAACGGCAGACTCATCGTCGTTTAACGGTTCTTGCAGGGAACGCACGGGTGTGATCGCTTCAAGAGCCTGAAGTATGTCGTCGGCAGACAGCTCGCAGAGAGTTGATAGCTCTGACAGCGTAGGTTCTCTGAAGTTTAACCTTTCGAACTCCTCTTTTTTTCTTAATATCAACACGCCGTTTCTTTTTATCGATCGGCTGACTTTGATTAGTCCGTCGTCACGCAGATGACGTTTGATTTCGCCGATTATAAGCGGAACTGCGTAGGTTGAAAATACCGTGTTAAAAGAAAAATCAAAACTTTTTACCGCTTTTATCATACCGATCGTGCCAATTTGAACGAGATCATCGTATTCGCAGCCGCGATCTCGAAAACGCAATACGATTTTTTTGACGAGCCCCATATTTTGACTGATCAAAGTTTCGAGTGCGGATCCACAGCCTTCCTGGGCTTTTTTTATAAGTGTTTCGTTGTCGTATTTTTCAACTGTTTCCATCGTTTCTGTTATCGTGGAGTTTTTTTATCATGGTTATACAAGTACCTTTTCCGACTACGGAGCGGATTTTTAATTTATCGGTAAAAGAATTCATGATAGCAAACCCCATACCTCCTCTTTCGCCCGAAGTATCGGTCGTATAAAGCGGTTGGACAGCCATTTTTACGTTTTCTATTCCGCATCCTTTATCTGTAACTTTTATTACAAGAGATCTGTCCGAATAGAATTTGCCGCTTATGTAGACCGTCCCGCTTTTTTCTTTGTAAGCGTGGACGATTGAGTTGGTTACAGCTTCCGAGACGGAAGTTCTAACGTCGCTCAGTTCGGAGAGGGTGGGGTCAAAGGGAATTAGAAAATCCGAAACGACCTTGCGGGCAAAGCCCTCGTTTATTGAATTTGACGGAAACTGCATTTTAAACTCGTTGAGCATGGTTTTTGTGTTTTTCATATAAATTTAACTCCTTTTTCAATAGGAATAAGCTTGTCCGTACCTGCCATTGTTAATATTTCTTCAATTTTTGGTGTGGGGTTGGCAACCTTTAATATTCCTCCGAGCATATTGACTTTTGAATATCTGCCGAGTATAAGACCGAGCCCCGAGCTGTCCATAAATTCAACGGACGACATATCCATGATAACCGTGTCGGGCTGATATTTATATAGATCTCGGTCAATGTCCTCTCTGATATATTTTGCCGAATGATGATCTATATCTCCGGTCAGCCTGACGTACAGGGTTCTGTTTGCATAGGTTATTTCTGTATTCATAAAAATCCTCCGAAAATGAAAATAGAAAATAAAATAAAAAAATGCTGTATCCTACAAAAAATAGGATACAGCATTTTGCGTGCGAATAGTGTCGCATTATAGATCGGCTTGAAAATTTAATGATTTACATCTGGCAAAGCTTTTCAAGAGCCTTTTCGACACCCGCAAGAACTTCTTTGTAGCTTGCGAGCTTTTGTTTTTCGCCGTCGATGACTGCCTGAGGGGCTTTGGCGACAAAGCCTTCGTTTGAAAGCTTCTTTTCGATTCTTTCGATTTCCGAAATGGTTTTCGTCTTTTCTTTTTCGAGACGTTCTTTTTCTTTTTCGAAATCAACGAGGTCGCCGAGAGGAATGTAGATCTTTGCCGAGTCGGTGATGATCTGGACTGCGTTTTCGTCGTCGTAGCTGTCAACGTAGTTTATCTGCGACGCGGATGCGAGCTTAACGAAGAAACTTTCGGTTTTTTCGTTGTACGTGTCCTTGTATGACGAAGAAATAAAGAGCGCAGCTTTCTTTGAGGGAGGAACGTTCATTTCGCTTCTGCGGTTTCTGATAGCGCGGATAGCAGCGATAAGACGGTCCATAATAACTTCTTCTTTTTCGAAGTTGAGCTTTTCATCGTATGAAGGATATTCGCTCACCATAATGCTTTCACCGTCGTGGGGAAGTGTCTGCCAGATCTCCTCTGTAATGAAGGGCATAAAGGGGTGGAGCAGTTTAAGCGTGTTGGAAAGAACGTAGGTTATAACGTTCTGAGCTACGAGGTTGCTCTTTGAGCCCTTGTCTGCAAAACGGGGTTTAAGGAGCTCAATATACCAGTCGCAGAAAATATCCCAGATGAAGTCGTAAAGCTTTGCAAGAGCGATTCCGAGCTCGTAGTTGTCGAGGTTTGCACATACTTCTTTCACGGTATTATTATAAAGAGAGAGTATCCACTTATCTTCAACTTCGAGATCTTTTTCATCGGGAAGTTTAACGCTTTCAATATCGAGGTTCATGAGAACGAATCTTGACGCGTTCCAGATCTTGTTGTTGAAGTTTCTTGCGGATTCGATCTTTTCATCCGAGAATCTCATATCGTTACCGGGCGAGTTGCCTGTTGCAAGAGCATATCTCAATGCGTCTGCGCCGAATTTTTCGATAACTTCAAGGGGATCTATGCCGTTACCCAAGGATTTTGACATTTTTCTGCCTTGAGCATCTCTGACGAGACCGTGAATGAATACGGTAGAGAAGGGCTTTTCGTTCATGTGCTCAAGACCCGAGAAGATCATTCTCGATACCCAGAACGTGATTATGTCGTAACCCGTTACGAGCACGCTCGTGGGATAATATCTCTTAAGATCTTCTGTATTTTCGGGCCAGCCGAAAACGGAGAAGGGCCAAAGAGCCGATGAGAACCAGGTGTCAAGTACGTCTTCGTCCTGATGAACGGGCGCGCCGCACTTGGGACAAACGGTGATATCTTCTTTTGAAACGGTCATTTCGCCGCAAGCATCGCAGTAGAATGCGGGAATTCTGTGTCCCCACCAAAGCTGACGTGAAATACACCAGTCGAGGATGTTGTTCATCCAGTTATAATAGTTCTTGGAGAATCTGTCGGGAATAAACTTGATCGATCCGTTGTCAACAGCCTCGATCGCGGGTTCAGCCAAAGGTTTCATTTTTACGAACCACTGATCCGAAGTTAAAGGCTCGACAGTCGTTCCGCAACGGTAACAAACGCCTACGTTGTGGTCGTGGGGAACGGTTTTAACGAGATATCCTTCTGCTTCAAGATCGGCAACCAAAGCTTTACGGCATTCATATCTGTCCATACCCTCGTATTTGCCTGCGTTGGCATTCATCGTTGCGTCGTCGTTCATGACCTTGATTTGTTCGAGTTTATTTCTCTGACCTACGAGGAAGTCGTTGGGGTCGTGTGCGGGTGTGATCTTAACACAGCCTGTACCGAAGCCTATCTCAACGTAGTCGTCGGCGATAACGGGAAGCTCTCTGCCGACGATGGGGAGAATGAGCGTTTTTCCGATGAGGTGCTTCGTGTTTTCGTCGTTCGGGTTTACGGCAACGGCAGTATCACCGAACATCGTTTCGGGACGGGTCGTAGCTATTTCAACGTAGCCGTCCTCGCCCTTGATTGGGTATTTAATGTGCCAGAAGTTGCCGGGCTGGTCCTTGTATTCAACTTCTGCATCGGAAAGTGCGGTAAGACAGTGGGGGCACCAGTTGATTATTCTGTGTCCTCTGTAGATAAGCCCTTTGTTATAAAGGTTTACAAATACCTCTCTGACGGCTTTTGAACAGCCCTCGTCCATTGTGAAACGTTCGCGGCTCCAATCGCACGATGCGCCGAGCTTTTTGAGCTGGCTGATTATTCTGTTTCCGTACTGATTCTTCCAAGCCCAAACGCGATTGAGGAACTCTTCACGTCCGAGGTCGTATCTTGTAAGACCTTCGTTCTTTCTGAGGTTTTCTTCAACTTTGATCTGGGTTGCAATACCCGCGTGGTCGGTTCCGGGGACCCAAAGGGTAGAATAACCCTGCATTCTCTTGTAACGAACGAGGATGTCCTGCAAAGTCTCGTCGAGAGCGTGTCCCATGTGGAGCTGTCCAGTAACGTTCGGTGGGGGAATAACGATCGAAAAAGGTTTTTTCGACTTGTCCCCGTCGGGTTTAAAAAAGCCGCCCTCGTCCCAGAATTTGTAAAGACGGTCTTCTATTTCGGAAGGGTCATAGGTTTTTGCAATTTCTTTTTTCATAAATTGCCTCCGTTTATTTGAAATTATTTATTGATCACAAAATGAAAAAGTCCCGTGTAAAAACACAGGACGTAATATACGCGGTACCACCTGAATTTGCATAAAAATATGCACACTCTTTTATGCTTGTAACGGGGCATTGACCGTCGGGTGCTACTTGCATTGCTGCTTTCGTTCCGAGCTCTGCGGTGACACGGGATATCGTCAAATACGTTCTTTTCAGCATGCAGAACGCTCTCTGTGAAATGCGTTTTATCTCTTAATCCGCTTCATAGCTTTAGTTTCTCAAAATACCTATGTATTATATCATCGGCAAATGCTTTTGTCAATGTTTTTTCATTTTATAATAGATAAAAACAAAATTATTTTTTACATGACGAAAACGGAAAATGGGCAAAAAACAAAGAAAAAACGAGGAAAAATGAGCAAGTGAATATCTAAATTAAAAAAGTTTAAAAAAATTGCCGAAAACCTATTG
>JAZNOI010000059.1:0-17150 GCA_045580755.1 Eubacteriales bacterium
GGGAGAAACCATCTCATACGCGAACCCCCAAACCTCATTGCATTCGGTTCGGGGAACCCCTACACGCCGAAGTTTTCTCCCCGACACCCCACATCCTTGGCTGGCGAAGATATTATATTTTTTGAAATCGTTTATATAAACGGGACGTCGAAGGCGCCGTCCCCTACGGATGAAGATTATTAAATTTTAAGAGTTTTGGCTGGAGTCAAGAGGGCGCTTTTACAAAAGCGCGTCTCTTGTGGGGTTCGGGGCAAAGCCCTGATTCTTCGTGCTCCTGCGGGGTTCGGGGCAAAGCCCTGACTGTTTATACTCTTTCAAAAAATACTGCTGAGGTCATCCAATATATCGCTTGGGAGCATGGTGTTTTCGGACAGTCTTTTTGCGCATCTGTCAGCCGCTTCGCCGTGCAGGCATACGCCGCATTTTGCCGCATCAAAGGGGGCAAGTCCTTGTCCCAGAAAGCTGCATATCATGCCAGCCAACACGTCGCCGCTTCCGCCGCGGGCGAGACCCGGGTTGCCGTAGTTTTGGTTTACTGCGACATTCCCGTCGGGTGTGGCGATATAGGTAACCGATGACTTCAATACGGTTACACATCCGTATTTTTTTGAAAACTCGACTGCGAATTTTTGAGGATCAGAGGCTATTATGTCGATGTTTTTTCCGCACAGCCTTGCCATTTCACCGAAGTGTGGAGTAATGACGGGTGTCTGTTTTGCCTTTTTAAGAATTTTCGGTTCTTCGGATATGATATTCAGCCCGTCGGCATCGATTACAAGTCGGCATTCTGCTTTTTTGACCAGTTCTTTTACAAGAATACGGGTCGAATCGTCGATCGAAAGGCCGCAACCTACGAGCATTGCGTTATATTTTTTTGAACAGTCCGCGAGTATGCCGAGGTTGTCGTGTGAGATAGAGCCGTTTTTGCTCTCGGTCAATGGTAAAAACGTACATTCGGGTATCAGAGCCGAGATCGAAGAAATAACCTTTTCTGTAGAGGCAAGGGTTGCTATGCCGATGCCGCAACGGAGAGATGCTTTTGAGCACAGCGCTGCCGCACCGCGATAAAACGCACTTCCGCAAACGGATATGCTTTTGCCGTAGTTATATTTTGAGCTGTCCTTTTTCCTTTTTGGAATTAACGATAATATCTCCGAGAGCTCAATTATTTCGGTGTTTTTGTTTTTTGACATTTTCAATTTATATTTCACCCTTTTGTTTAAGAATCCACGTTTTTAATATAGCCGACTGTGTTTTTCCGTCGGGCATCTTTCCGTCAAGCACCATTTGGACGGCATCTTCGAGCGAGACTGTTTCGGTCGTTAAAAACTCGCCTTCATCGAGGTGGGCAGTCCCTTTTTCAAGCTCGGTTGCAAGATACATATACAGAACTTCGTCCATTATGCCGGGCGAGGGATAAAAAATTCCGAGAGAAACAACTTTGCCCGCCTTATATCCCGTTTCCTCGGACAGCTCTCTGAGTCCGCAAACAAGCGGGTCTTCACCGGGTTCCGTTTTTCCCGCGGGAACTTCTTTTACCACCTCTGAATAGGGGTATCTGAACTGGTTTACGAGCACTATCTTTCCGTCGTCGGTGAGAGGAACGACGCATACGCCGCTGTTCTTTCTGACTACTTCTCTGAAAGACTCGCTGCCGTCTGCCAATTCGATTTGATCGACCTCGATCCTGACTATTTTACCTTCGAATTTTACTTCTCCGGACTTTTTCTTTTCGTAAAGCATATCAGCCATATTTCTGTTTGCGTTTGTATCCATAGAAAATTACACCTCGATCGATATTCTGTACGTATATTTTATCACATTTGCTTTACATAAGCAAGAATTAGGGTGTAATTACTTTCAAGTTCGTATTTGTTTGCGCGTAAATATTAAAATGTTTTCGAAATTATATTGATTTTGTTGCGGCAAAGGTGTTATAATTACTTTCATAAAAACATGGGAGAAAAGAAATGACAGACAGAGATCTAAGAGAAATAAGAAGGCGCTTTCGCCCCGACAAAAATAATATAACGAACATACAAGGCTGTATCGTAAATTCACAAAAGAATATAGTGGCATCTTTTTCTCAATCTCTTGCAACCGTTTCGACCGAGGAGTCGGAGAAGCTTCTCGCCGTTATGAAAAAATCGATCTCGGGTGGGCTGGGAACAAACCTACTTTCGATGAATTTCAGCACGGGTCAGGTTGAAAAGGGAGAAGAACACGGACTGCTCATGAGACTGCGTAAATCCGGACTGAAAGACGAAGATGCGCTGAAAGAGTTTTATTCAAAAGTGATCGAAAGCGTGAAGTTCGACGGAGGTTTTGCGATTCTTGTTGCTTACGACGTATACGACGTGTTTTCACATTCGAAAAGCGGAGACCGAGACGACGTTTCTTCACAGATGTTCCCCTACATAATTTGCAGTGTGTGTCCCGTAAAAGCATTGAACAACGGACTGTATTATAAAAATGATGAAAATATGTTGAAATCCGTTTCGCTCCAGTCGGTGTTGGGGTCGCCTGAGTTCGGATTTATGTTCCCCTCGTTTGACAACCGCGCGGCAAACATATACAGCGCGCTATACTATACCCGCGATATATCAGATCTACATCAGGATTTCGTACAGAGGATATTTAACGTTGATCTGCCCATGTCGGCGGCAGAGCAAAAAGAAAACTTTGGAGCCGTTTTAAAGACTTCGCTTGTAGAGGACTGCGATTACGAGGTCGTACGCTCCGTTCACGAACAGATCGCAGAGCTTATCGAGGAGCACAAAAACTCGAAGGACGACGAGCCGTTGTCGCTGTCAAAAGAGTCTTTGAAGGGCGTGCTTCAGTTCTGCGGGGTTGAGCAGGAAAAGATCGAAGATTTTGGAGCGAAGTTCGACGAGCAGTTCGGCAAGAATGCAGAAGTTACGCCGAAAAGCATAGTTGACGTAAATAAATTCCGTCTTGAAACGGCGGACGTTTCGATAAAGGTCAATCCGGAGAGGAAAGACCTCGTTTCCACCCAGGTGATAAACGGAGTCAAGTATATTATGATACGCGCCGAAGGCGGCGTTGAGGTCAACGGAATAGACGTTGACATAAAGTGATACGCCATTCGAGGCGTTGCAGGTTTTTTCGGAAAGGCAGACGAGAATTATGAAAACGGGTTTTACATGTCCTGTATGTAATGCGGTTTTGTCGGAAGAAGAAAAAAGCTATGTCTGCGAAAACGGACATGCTTTCGACAGAGCGAAGCAGGGATACGTAAACTTGCTTTTGTCGAATAAGCAGGGTATCCACGGGGACGATAAGCTTATGGTAAAGGCAAGACGGTCGTTTCTCGAAAAGGGATACTACGCTCCAATGAGACAGGCGGCAAACGAAATACTCGGCGAGGGACATACCGTTCTCGACGCCGGTTGCGGCGAGGGATATTATACGGCGCTTTTTGCCGAAAGCAATACTGTGTACGGCGTTGACGTGTCGAAAGAAGCGGTAAAAAGTGCATCGGGTAAGTGCAAGAAAGCACATTTTGCGGTCGGCAGCGTTTATGCGTTGCCCTTTCTCGATAACTCCTTTGACACGGTGATAAACATTTTTGCGCCCGACAGCCATGAAGAATATCTGAGAGTAACAAAAAAAGGCGGCAGACTTATAACCGTTACTCCTATGGAGAATCACTTGATGGAGTTGAAAAACGCGGTTTATGAAAATACATATAAAAATCCGTACGTCGATCCTGAAAGGGATGGGTACGTGATCAAGTCGTCAAGAGAGATCAAATACAGTATCAAGCTTGAAAGCAACGAGGATATCGTATCTTTGTTTGCTATGACGCCGTATTATTACAAGACTGCGCCGTCGGATAGGCAAAAGCTTGAAAAAATCGACAGTCTTGAGACCGGGGTCGAATTTCTTATTACAGAATACGAAAAGATTTAAATCTTGTTTAGTATATAGTTTTTTTATTAAAAAGTTTCGGAGAGTATATTATGAAAGAGCGCAGATCGATTAAAAAACTTGTTTTGGCGGCGCTTTTTGCCGCTTTGGTATTTGTGGCGACGGCGTTGCTGCACTTCCATATTCCCGGCGTAACGACGGGAGCGTACGTGCATTTGGGAGATTGTCTCGTGATCATAGCGGGCATTTTGCTCGGGCCGGTCTACGGCTCGGCGGCAGCATGCATAGGCTCGGCTTTGGCTGACTATAATCACGCGCTGTACATTCCCGCCACGTTTGTTATAAAGTTTCTTATGGCGTTTGTCTCACATTATATATACAGATTCTTGGCGAAGGACAAGAACGATTATAAGGCTTTTCCCGTTATAGCTTCAGCCGTTGTGAGCGAGGCGATAATGATGGTCGGATATTTTGCATACGAGTGGTTTGTTACGGTCGGTTTGCCCGGTGCTGTTCTCGGTGTGCCCGGGAATATTATTCAGGCAGTTGCGGGATGTGTTTTTTCATTTTTGCTTTTGAAGATATTGAAAAAATCGAGAGTAACCGATATGATATCCCTCGGATAATTATCTATTTCAGACTATTAACGGGCACGTAATGCGGTTTTTTTAGGTCATCTGACAAGAATATAGGGAAAATGAAGAAATATTGAAAAAACTATTGCTTTTTGTCGGATATGTGGTATAATTTGATTCATAAAAATTAAATACGGGCTAAATGAAGCTTGCAGGAAAGTCGGTTATGAACCGTGCCGAAGGAGTAAACCTCTCAGGAATTCCGTTTGTGAATAGGACTGTAAGCAGATAGCACTCCGGAGAATCTCTTGTCCGTAATAACGGATGCAGAGTGCCGAAGGTGAAAGCGGTTTTTTCCGCGAATCTCTCAGGCAAAAGGACGGAGCAGGATCTTTATCCTCACTTTAGAGGTGCGGAAAACAGTTTTGCAGAGTTGTTATCTACGTTTAGCGTTGTAACTTCTTTGCATTTTTTATTTTTATTCATAAAACAGTTACGGAGGTTAATGTAACAATGGATCTTTTACTCAAAATCGTCAAGACGGTCAACGAATATATGTCTAACTATATTCTGATCATTCTTCTTGTCGGAATCGGTTTGTATTACACGATAAGAACGAGATTCGTTCAGGTTCGCTGTTTCGGAGAGGGCTTTAAGAAGATGTTCGGTTCTTTTTCGATGAACGGTGAAAAACATCAAAGCGGATTAAGCTCGTTTCAGTCTCTTGCGACAGCAATAGCCGCACAGGTCGGAACGGGAAACATAGTGGGCGCAACAGCGGCTATTCTCGCGGGCGGCCCCGGTGCTATCTTCTGGATGTGGATAATAGCTTTTTTCGGTATGGCAACCATTTACGGAGAGGCAGTCGTGGCTCAGAAGACCCGTACGGTCGACGAGGACGGAACCGTAAAGGGCGGCCCCGTTTACTACATAAGAAGCGTGTTTAAGGGCAAGTTCGGTAAGTTTTTGGCAGTGTTTTTTGCGGTTGCGGCAATGCTCGCACTCGGATTTATGGGATCGATGGTTCAGTCGAATGCGATTGCTGTGGCTTGCAAGGGCGCATTTAAAATACCCGTATGGGTTACGGGTATAGCAATCTGTGCTATCGGAGCATTTATATTTATCGGCGGTATCAAGCGTATAGGTTCGGTTACCGAAAAAATGGTACCTATTATGGCTTTGATCTATCTTGTCGGCGGTACGATCGTGCTTGTTATCAACTATAAGAATATTCCCGAAACTATCGCGTCGATATTCAAGTACGCTTTTAATGCAAAGGCAATTCTCGGCGGTTCTATCGGTTCGGCTATTTATCTTGCGGTCAGCAACGGTGCAAAGAGAGGCTTGTTCTCGAATGAAGCCGGTATGGGTTCTACCCCTCACGCTCACGCGCAGGCTAACGTAAAAGATCCTCACGACCAGGGTGTCGTTGCGATGATCGGTGTGTTTATAGATACGTTTGTCGTTCTCACTTTTACAGCTCTTGTCGTTATCTCGACGATGTTCGTAGGCAACGGTGTGCTCAATCCCGAAAATTATGCAAACGGACAGTTTTTACCCGACGTCGTTTCTGCATTGGAGCTTGACGGTACGAACGTTGCGCAGAGCGCATTCGGTATTTCGTTCGGTAATATGCAGATAGGTAGTATTTTCGTTGCTTGCTGCTTGTTCTTCTTTGCTTTTTCGACAATCATCAGCTGGAACCTTTTCGGCAGAATAAACGCGATCTACCTCTTCGGAAAGAAATTCGACGTGCCTTATTCGATTATTGCGCTCGCATTCATCTTCCTCGGAACACTCGCAAAGCAGGATCTCGTATGGGAGCTTACCGATATGTTTAACTACTTTATGGTAATCCCCAACGTTATCGCTCTTGCTGCATTCGGAAAGGTGGTTTCCGAATGCTCGCGCAAGAAGAAAGACTCGCTCGAATGACGTTTTGAGCGACGTTAAATGATAGAAAATAACGTGTTATTATAAAAATGCGCCTTACGGGGCGCATTTTTATTTTGCTGTCGAACGGTGTCATTATTTTTGGAAATATCAAATAATCACTTGACCTATGACGAAATATGATATATAATTAAATAGAATATATACAATGAAAGTACTCTATAATTTTGGAGGCGTTATAAATGAGAAAAAAGATAATTGCTGTAATTTGTTTGATAGCAATTTTTATACCGACATACTTTGCGATAGCTTACTATATAACAGCGCAGAACGCGCCCGTTTCGGAGAGAACGGTTGAAAAGCTCACCCTCGAAGACCTTGACGGCAAGCAGTTCGTTTTCGACAAGGAGAGCAAGGAATCGAAGAAGATTCTTTCGTTCTTTATAGATATGAACGATAATGCGAAAGAGGTAAAATCGCTCCCCGCACAGCTTAAGGGTAACGATTATTATAAGGCGACGTACAGAAGCTACAACAAGGACAAGGTATATAAATATTACTTTACCGAAGATCCCGAAGAAGCGTATTACGTTGACGCGAACAGAGACGTGTTCAGTATCAGAGAGAAAGATGCTATCGAGTTTTTGTCGATGAAGTACGCGGAAAGCACGTACCCATCGTCCGTTGAACCCGAACTCACGGTTTCCGGAATGAGCAAGCTTGCTCCTTATTCGATGGACTGGAGATACAAGGCGGGCGGCGGAGAGTATATTGCTACGTCTTATACGGGTACCAAGGATTCATCATCCGTATACCCGGTGTCGGGCCGACTGATGCTCGACTTTACGAATGAGCCCGATAATATAACCGTTAAGATCAAGGACGGCTCGACTGTAATATTTGACGATATTTACGAAAAGGTTACGACCGAGGTAATAGGCGAGACGAGCAAGAAGTACAGTGTTGAGATCACGGCAAAGTGGTATAAGACTTCTGATGAAGAATATTACGGCGAGGCGGTTTACAAGTTTACGGCAGACGTAAGCGCACCCGCATCATTCTATCTCGGTGAAAATACGATACAGCAGGGCGAATTTGTTGTTATTACGGCAAAGAACGTAAATGATATCGATATGATCTCGTTTAAGTCCGAGCCTGATATAAGCTATACACCTACGTTCTACCGTGACGGAGACTTCGTTGTTGCACTGGTGCCCATCAGTCTCGATATAGAGTACTCGCCGACGTATAAGTTTACTCTCACGTACGGCGGTGTTACGGAAGACTTGACGCTGACCGTAACTCCCAGAACGACGACTAATCTCTATCCGACGATCAATGCAGATACGATGAAGAAGAGGGCAGACTCGGTACTCAATGCGTTTGAGGCTACGATGAAGCAGGTTGTTTCGACGAATGAGACGACTCGTTACTGGTCATCAGTGTTTAAGATTCCCGTAAGCAAGGGTGTTCACTGGGGATATGACAAGAAGATCGTTGTGAACGGCGGTGCAGAGTCGTTTATAAACAAGGGTGTCGACTACATAGTACCGACGGGATATGATATCCAGGCAGTAAACAAGGGTAAGGTCGTTTACGCAGGCGAGACGGTTTACAGCGGAAAGATGATAGTGATCGATCATGGTTACGGTCTCAAGAGCTGGTACATGAATATGGACCGTTTTGCAGTAAACGTAGGCGACGTTGTAGAAATTGGCGCAGTCATCGGAACGACGGGAAGAACAGGCTTCTCGGATTTCTCGGGCGGTGGTAACCTTCACTATGAGGTAACGGTAAACGGAGTACAGGTTTCGCCGTATCCGCTAAGCACAG
This sequence comes from Eubacteriales bacterium, assembly GCA_045580755.1. Lineage (GTDB taxonomy): Bacteria > Bacillota > Clostridia > Oscillospirales > CAG-272 > RGIG1995. The sequence goes on from JAZNOI010000059.1 coordinate 8,193, forward strand.
AAGGCGTAAAGATGTACCTTGGCAATTAAAAGAATTACAAAAAACTCCGCAGATGATGCGGAGTTTTTTTGTTGCCGAACGGTAAATCGATTAAAAGTTTTGGTTGGAGTCAAGAGGGCGCTTTTACAAAAGCGCCCCTTTTGTGGGGTTCGGGGCGAAGCCCTGACTGTATGTGCTTTTTAAAAAACCGCGGCAGCGTTTTTGTTTTGTCGGGGAGAAACTATGTTTATAAAAACAAGTTAATTGGGCGTTCGGGTTTTTATTGCATTTAAGTTAAAAATTATACTTGTTTTTAGTGGGCGTATTAATTATAATAGATATAATGAAACGTTTAATGATTACTTTATGGGGGATTGGTTATATGATGAACGAACATATTGCAAAATGGTACGAAAAGCACGGCGATGAAATTATGGAAATGGCTAAGAAGATCTGGGATGCATCCGAATTGGCTATGGAAGAATTTGAATCGTGCAAGATCGTCGCTGATTTCTTTAGATCACAGGGTTTTAAGGTAACTACTTTCCATTGTTGCGACAGCACGAAGGAGCCTAATACGGTCGTTGCGGAATGGGGAAGCGGAAATCCCGTTATAGGCTTTATCGGCGAGTATGACTCACTCCCCGGTCTTGGACAAAAGGTTAGCCCATACCGCGATCCCACGGGCGGAAACGGTCAGGGCTGCGGACACAGTCTTATGTCGCCCTCGTGCGGTTCGGCAGCTGCAGCGCTCAAGGCGGCTATGGAAGCTGAAGGTTTGCAGGGAACCATAAAATTCTTCGGCTGTCCCGCAGAAGAAACCGTTGAAGGAAAGATGCACATGGTTCGTGACGGAGTTTTTGACGGACTTGACTGCTGTCTCGCTTGGCATCCGCAGGGACATGGACTGAAAGTGCGTGAGTTTATACAGAACTCGCTCACGAATATGAAGGTTGAGTTTTTCGGCACTGCAGCACACGCGGCTGTTGCTCCCGAAAAGGGAAGAAGCGCGCTTGACGCTTGTGAGATAATGAACGTAGGCGTAAACTATATGAGAGAGCACTGTGAGCCTACGACGCGTATACACTATTCATACATATCGGCGGGAGAAAAGCCGAACATCGTTCCGGATTATGCGGCACTCCACTATTATGTCAGAACAAAGGACTTGAAATCGAACTACGAAACGTTCGAGCGTGTATGCAAGTGTGCGCAGGGTGCATCGATCATGACGGAAACAGATTACAAAGTTACCGTAAATGCAATGGTTTCAGGATGTATGCAGATATCCGGATTTAACCAGTTCTTCTATGAGTCTGCGGCAAAGATCCCGCCCCTCACGTATACCGAGGAAGAGATGGCTTGGGCAAAGGAGCTGTTTAAGAGTATTCACGAGAGAGAGCCTAATGAAGGCGAGGAGATCATATCGACCGAGCTTATCGCACCTACTCACAATCACGTAAATGCGCCCAGCTCAACCGACGTTGGTTATGTAACAAGAATGGCACCCACCTCGCGTATGGTCGGTCTCGGTATGATAACCGGTACACCTATGCATTCGTGGGCATCGGTTGCGGCGGCAGGACACCCGATCGGCTTAAAAACGGTCGTTTATACGGGCAAGTGCCAGGCACAGTGCGGATATGATATAATAAAGAATCCCGAGGTTATTGAACCCTGGAAAGAAGATCTTAAAAAGCAGCTTGCAGAAGAAGGCGAAGTAAAGATCGTATTCCCCGAAAGAGTGAATTAAATAATAAAAAGGCTCCCTTGTGTAAAGGGAGCCTTTTTCTTGTTGTATTATTCTTCGACGGTCGAGTCGACTTTGATCTTGAGTTCTTCGAGGGCTTTTGCTTCGGGAACGTTGGGGCATTCGGTCATAAGTTCCATTGCGTTCTGAACTTTGGGGAATGCGATAACGTTTCTGATGTCGTCAAGTCCGAGCAACAATGTGCACAGTCTGTCAAATCCGAATGCAAGACCGCCGTGGGGAGGTGTGCCGTACTTGAATGCTTCAAGCAGGAATCCGAACTTTTCTTCCGCTTCTTCTTTGGTAAGTCCGAGAACGTCGAACATCTTCCACTGAATCTCGGGGTTATGAATTCTGATAGAACCTCCGCCGGCTTCCATACCGTTGATTACCATATCGTATGCCTTGGCTCTGACCTTCGAGGGATCGGTGTCCATAAGGGGAAGGTCCTCGTCCATAGGAGAGGTGAATGGGTGATGCTTTGCGTAGTATCTGCCTTCTTCTTCGTCGTATTCAAACAGCGGGAATTCCGTTACCCAAAGGAGCTTGAAGTCCATAGGATCGCAGAGACCGAGTCTCTTTGCAACCTCGCAACGAAGTGCTCCCAGCGAGTCGAATACAACGTTGTCTTTGTCTGCAACGATGAATATAAGGTCGCCCTTTTCAAAATCAAGAGCATTGTAAATAGCGTTGTTTTCTTCTTCGGTGAGGAATTTCGCGTAAGAAGACTTGATCTCGCCGTCGTCGTTCTTTGCCCATGCGAGACCTTTTGCACGGTAAGTCTTAACGAATTCGCCGAGTGAGTCGATCTCTTTACGGCTGAACTTGGACGCCCCGCCTTTAACGTTGATCGCGCGAACGCTTCCGCCCATTTCAACAGCGCCCGCAAACACTCTGAAACTGCAGTTCTTTACGAGGTCGGAAACGTTTTTAAGTTCGAATCCGAAACGGAGGTCGGGCTTGTCCGAGCCGAAACGCTCCATAGCTTCTGCATAAGTCATTCTCTGAACGGGAGTTTCGATATCTTTACCGAGGAACTCTTTGAATACTCTCTTGAGGAAGCCCTCGTTTATTGCCATAACGTCATCTTCTGTTACGAAAGACATTTCAAGGTCGATCTGTGTAAACTCGGGCTGTCTGTCAGCTCTGAGGTCTTCGTCTCGGTAGCAGCGAGCGAGCTGAACGTATCTGTCAAAGCCCGAAAGCATCAATATCTGCTTATAGAGCTGGGGAGACTGGGGAAGAGCATAGAACTTTCCGGGGTGAACACGGCTGGGAACGAGATAGTCTCTTGCGCCTTCGGGAGTAGGCTTGATAAGGTTAGGAGTCTCGATCTCGACAAATCCGTTTTCTGCGTAGTAGTCTCGAACGATCTTTGCGATCTTGCTTCTCATAAGGATATTGTGCATCATATCGGGACGGCGGAGGTCGAGATAACGGTGCTTAAGACGGAGCTCGGTCTTAACGTTGCTGTTTTCGACGATCTCGAAGGGAGGTGTCTGCGATACGGAAAGTATCTTAAGCTCGTCTACGAAAATCTCAATTTCGCCCGTCGCTCTGTCCTTGTTTACAGCGCCGTCGCCTCTTGAGCGTACAACGCCTTTTGCGCAAAGCACGTATTCGGCTCTGATGCCGAAAGCTTTGTCGAATATTTCTTTCTTTGTGTCGCTGTCAAATGCGAGCTGAACGATACCCGTTCTGTCGCGAAGGTCAATAAATATCAGCTTTCCGAGGTCTCTCTGGCGCTGAACCCAACCCATAACGCACGCTCTTTGGCCGATGTCGGCTTTTGTAAATTCACCGCAGTATTTTGTTCTTTTATCATTTTTTGCAAGCAATTCTGCCATATTATATCAACTCTCTTTCTAAAAACGTTTTATTCTGCCGAAAGTATTTCGATGAGTGATGCTATATCGTCAAGGCTTATCTCAGTCTGCTGGCTGTTCGTCATATTCTTGAGCTGAGCCTTGTTGTTTTCGAGTTCGGAATCACCGATGATGAGGGTGTATTTCGCCTTTTTCTTGTCGGCGTATTTCATCTGCGCCTTGAGGGATCTGCCCACGAGGTCCGTTTCCGCATAGAGTCCTTCGTTGCGGAGCTTTGCAACAACGCCCATAGCGTACTTAGCCGCATTTTTGCCCATACTTGCGATATACAATGCGGGAACGTTTTCACTTTCGACGTTTACTCCCGACTTTTCCATAGCAAGTATAAGTCTAGTTATACCTGCCGCAAATCCAATGCCTGCAAGTGCGGGGCCGCCGAGATCTTTTATAAGTCCGTCGTATCTGCCGCCGCCGAGAATGGTGCTCTGTGCGCCGATATCGGTAGCGATAAATTCGTATACTGTTCTCGTATAATAGTCAAGTCCTCTGACGATGTGTGGATCTATCTCGTAATCGATTCCCATTTCTTTCAAGTAACCCTCGAGCTCGTCCATGTGCTGTTTGCATTCGGGGCAGAGGTGGTCGATCGTCTTGGGTGCATTTTTTGCGATCTCGGAACAAATGGGGCTCTTGCAGTCCAATATACGCAGGGGGTTCGTTTCAAGTCTGCCTTTGCACGTATCGCAAAGCTCGGCAGAGTTTTCTGCAAAATAGTCCTTCAATGCCTGTCTGTATGCGGGACGGCACTCGGGACAGCCGATCGAGTTTATGTGCAACGTTGTATTTTTTATGCCCAATTCTTTAATGAGTGAGTGAGCAACCGCAATGATCTCGGCATCTGCAGCAGCGTCGGACGCGCCGAACAACTCAACGCCGAACTGGAAGAACTCGCGGCTTCTTCCCGCCTGCGGCTTTTCATATCTGAAGCAGTTGATGAGGTAGTAGAGCTTCAGGGGCATTGTGTCCGAGCACATACCGTTTTCTATAAGCGTTCTTGCAACCGATGCCGTACCTTCGGGGCGGAGGGTCAAGCTTCTGCCTTCTCGGTCGGTAAAGGTGTACATTTCTTTTTGAACAACGTCGGTGGAGTCACCGACACCGCGCTGGAAAAGCTCTGTAGATTCAAAGGTAGGGAAGCGTATCTCGGAAAAACCGAACTTCGCTGCAACCTGTCTTGCTTTGGATTCAATAAACTGCCAAGTTGCCACGTCTTTTGGCAGAATATCCATCGTTCCTCTTGGTTTTTGTATCATTTTTATGTCTCCGTAATCGATTATACTTTCAAGTGTTTTATTTATGTTATATGTTATTTACGTCGTCAAGGAAAATGCCCTTGTATCCGTTTTCGTATGCCCAACGGCAGGGTTCGAGAACTCTCTGTTCGAAGTCTTCTTCGTACAGAGTGCAATCAGGATAGAAGTACTCTTCGTGCATCATAAGCTCAATAAAGCCTGAACGCGTTTTTTGCGTGTTCATGTAGTTGAGAAGGTCAATGCATTCTTCTGCAGTGTGGAGGTTAAGAACACGGTCGATCTTGCAGTAAAGGATATCAAGCTCGGTGTCTACCCAGAAATCTCTCTGAGAAAGGTAGTCCGTCAGATCTTTGGGATAGAAGTAGGAAACGATGGGCTTGCCTCCTTCGATTACAAAATATCCGGCCAGGCTCTTGATCCCGAGGTCTCTTACCGCCTTTGTGCCCTCTTTTGTAACCTCTCCCCAATGGACTGTCGTTTCTTTCGAAAGCGTTTCTTCACCGGCGAAACGTACTATCTCTTCCATAACCTTTTTGCAGTCTTGGTAGATTCTGTCGTAGTCGGTATCGATATAAGGCTTGTCGGGCTGGTCGGCTTTTGCGTGGAAGTTGAGCTTAAGCCAGTCGGAGTTTGCCTGCCACTCAGATTTAAATTTATCGGTCATCATAGAGAGGTTGAAGTATTCTCTCGTTTCGGTAAAATATTTGTGCTCGGCGGGCATCTCGTAGTAGATGTTGAGATGAACGCATGCACCGTAAAGGTCGTGTGCCTTTTTGTATACCGCAAGATAAGGATTGTCAAAAATGGAGTTGTATTTATCCTTGTTTTTGTTTATGTCATAAAGAAAGATCACGTTGTCGTCGCTCGACAGTCTGTAATAGCCGACGGTTTTGTCAAGTGAAAAAACGGTGATCTCCTCGCTGTCGTTTTCTCCCTGCGCAACAAGGGTGGTCTTTCCTTTGTTTATGCAGACTTCGGCAACGTAAAAGCCGTCTTTTTTCTCGGCTTTGATTCCGTTTACAGAAACGGGCGAGTCGGATTCAACTTTGACGTTGACGTAGAGCTTTCCGTCTCTTTCTTCACCGTCGTATTTGTTCAAAACGTCGCCGTTTATGGGAAATACGAAGTGTGTTTTTTTCTGCCAGTTAATATATTTTTTCATTGTTTTTGACCTCTTTTTGACCGCTTAATAATATATTCTCTTTATTATACAATATAATTACTCATTTTTCAATAACTTTACACAAAGTTTTATCCTGTAACAAAACGCATAAAGAGGGCAGAATACCTGTATTTGTGTTTTGTTTACAAAAAGATATTGACATAGTTGTTTTGAAATGTTACACTTTTTGTTGTAATATAAAAATAAATAAACCGAAAGGAAAAGATTTATGAAAAATATTTTCAGACTTTTTTGCGTAGTATCAGTGCTGCTGCTTGCAGTTGCACTTTTGGCGGCGTGCGGAGATGCAAAAACGGACGACAGCAAAGGCGGCAACGAAACCGGAGACAAGACTGCACATACACATATAGCAGGAGATGAATGGTTTGCCGACAAGGACGGACACTGGAAGGTGTGCACCGAAGACGGAGAACAGGTTTTGAAGGGAGCACATACGCTTAAGAATTTTGTTTGCGAACAATGCAAGGTTGAGGTAAGAGAGACTTCCGGCGGCGAAGTTTCCGTTATTTTTTACAACGGTGAAAAAAGCTGGGTAAAGCGCCTTAATTATGACAAGGACGGCAATATTGTCGAGCAGACGGCACAGAACGTGTACGACGATAAGGGTAACATTATGTCTAAAAAGGTTTACGAAGGTGAAGACCTCGTTGTAGAAACCGAAAACAAGAATGACGAAGACGGAAATAACTACGAAGCAAAAATCACCGTATACAATGTTGACGGAACAAAGGTCGTATCCGAGTATAACAAAAACGGAGACCCCATTGTTGAAGCGACGTACAATGCAGACGGTGTCGTAGAGTCGTCGGTTCAGACGGAATATGAAGACGGTATAGAAAAAGGCAGAAAGTATTATGAGGGCGATAAGCTCGTAAAAGAAGAAGAAAAATTCATTTTCTCTCAGGACAGCTGGGGCGGAAAGATCTACTATATCAGAGTTACCGAATATAAAGAAGACGGCACGAAGACGGTAAACGTTTACAACGAAAATTACGAACTGGTCGAAGGCGCAGAGTAATGATAATAAAAATCGGGGGCGACAGCCTCCGATTTTTAGTTTTGTGAGCTGTTTTTAATAATAAAATGAAGATGACTTTTGGCTTAAAAAGATTGACAAACGAAGACGGCGTGTGCTATAATGAGAAAACGATAATAGCTTATTTTTTTGCGAAAAACATTTTTTTTAAAAAGTAAGTGAATATAAAATGACCGAGAAAAACGGTCGGGAGGGAAGCAGACGGTGCCAAAAAGATAAAACGGAGCCCGTTTGTGAAATGTTTTTATGAGAATTTTGATTACGACGGATTTGTTCACCACTGCAACGAACGGAGTTGCAACATCGGTTAAGAATTTGTGGAACGGACTTAAGGGAAGAGGACACGACGTTCGAATTTTGACTCTTTCCGAAAACACTAAGAGTTATAAGGACGGAGAAGTATACTATATTCGTTCGATGCCGATAGGGGTCGTATATCCCAATGCGAGAATGCCTCTGTCGTACAGACATAAGCTCATAAAAGAATTGATAGACTGGAAACCTGACATTATCCACAGCCAGTGCGAGTTCTTTACAATGCAGTTTGCTACGTGGATCGCAAGAAAGACACACGCACCCATCGTTCATACATATCACACGATGTACGAACAGTACGTTGGATACGTTGGAATAAGCGAGAAGTTCGGAAGAAGCACCGTAAGCTTTTTGACTAAGAAGAGACTTAATAAGGTTTCGCTTGTAATCGCTCCCACGCCTAAGGTTAAGGAAGTTTTGAAGAGCTATTCGCTTCCGAAGCCGATTCAGGTCATTCCGAGCGGAATCAACCTTGATCAGCACAAAACGAGACTTGATTTTGAAAAACGCCGCGAAATGCGTAACGCTCTCGGCATTACCGACGACAAGATAGCACTCGTTAATTTGGGCAGACTTGGCACTGAAAAGAATGTTGACGAGCTTATTGCTTATTTTGCAAAAGTTGCTCCCACGCACGAAAATCTCGTGTTCCTTATCGTAGGCGACGGTCCTGCAAGAGAGCAGCTTGAAAAGCAGGCTAAGGAACTCGGAGTTCAGGATTCCGTAATATTTGCGGGAATGGTCGATCCTTCTCAGGTTCAGGATTATTACCAGCTCGGCGATATATTCGTGAGCGCATCGACCAGTGAGGCGCAGGGACTCACATACGTTGAGGCTGCGGCAAACGGACTGCCTTTGCTTTGCAGACACGACGCTTGTCTTGAAAACGTGATCAGACAGGGTGAGAACGGCTACGAATACAACAACGAAAAAGAGTTTGTTGCATACCTTGATGCAATACTTGACAGTGACGAATGGAGATTGAATGCGGGTAAACTCAGTGAAGAGATCTCTGCTTCGTTTGACAGAGCAGCATTTGGAGAATCGATGGAAAAGGCGTACACGCACCTTCTCAAAAAAAGAAAACAGTTGCTTGAAAAGAAACAGAAATAAAACAAAAAGATTCCGAGTTTTTCGGAATCTTTTTTGTTATGTTTATAAACGGACCGCCTTTTGACGTCGGTCCCTACGGATGAAGATTATTAAAAATTAAAAGTTTTGGCTGGAGTCAAGAGGGCGCTTTTACAAAAGCGCGCCTTTTGTGGGGTTCGGGGCGAAGCCCTGATTGTATGTGCTTCTTTAAAAAAACGCGAAAGCGTTTTTGATTTTTTCTTTTTTATTACTTTCTTGCCTTGCCAAGAAAGTAAAACAAAGAAGGCGCCAAGGGGCAGGAGGTTTCGATTCCTCCTCCCCTTGACCCCCACCACCAAACGACCAAAGATTTTCCATCTTTGGAATCTTCCTTGTTGAATCGTTTATATAAACGGGACGTCGAAGGCGCCGAGCCCTACGGATGAAGATTATTAAAAATTAAAAGTTTTGGTTGGAGTCAAGAG
>JAZNOI010000060.1:0-15943 GCA_045580755.1 Eubacteriales bacterium
CTTGGCTCACAGAACGACATGGCTACGATCCGACTTCTATATTACCGAATAAAAAACACAAGCAGTCAGGGCTTCGCCCCGAACCCTGACAAGAGGCGCGCTTTTGTAAAAGCGCCCTCTTGACTCCAACCAAAACTCTTAAAATTTAATAATCTTCATCCGTAGGGGGGCGACGTCAAAAGGCGCCCCGCAAAAAAAGCCCCGTATAAACGAGGCTTTTTTATCTTAGTTATATGTGTATCCCGTGTCAATAGCCTTGAGGTTGATGTCAAACATATCCGCTCTCTTTGCAGATACTACCTTCTTCAAAGCATCTTCAAGATTGTCGTGCGTTACCGCGCCCGCCTCTTTGATAAACTTGCCCATCATTATCATATTCGCAAGTGTGGGCGCGCCTATCTCCTGCGCAAGCTTGGTCGTGGGTATGTAAAATACCTTTACGTCCGTTCTCTCAACCTTTCTTTCGATAAGCGTCGAGTCAACGAATATCATACCGCCCGGAACAACGTCTTTTTCGTATTTGTCAAGCGAAGGAAGATTCATCGCTATCAATACGTCGGGCTTCGATACGATGGGAGAACCGATCGGATCGTCGCTGAGGATAACGCTGCAGTTTGCCGTTCCTCCACGCATCTCGGGACCGTAAGAAGGCAGCCAGCTTATCTGCTTTCCTTCAAGCATTCCCTTGTATGCCATAAACTTTCCCGCAAAAAGAACGCCCTGTCCGCCGAATCCGGCAATAAGTGTATTTGTCGTCATTGTCATTCAGCCTCCTTCGTTGCACTTCTGTCTTTGTACACACCCAAAGGATAGTAGGGGATCATCTTTTCGTCAACCCACTTGAGTGCGTCAACGGGTGTCATTCCCCAGTTAGTCGGGCAAGACGATACCACTTCAACAAGCGAAAATCCCTTGTTGTTAATCTGGTTTTCAAAAGCCTTTTTAATAACCTTCTGCGCTTCCTTTACGTTTTTAACGTTGTTTACCGCAACTCTTGCAATAAACTCGGGTCCGTCAAGCGTTGCAAGCATTTCGCTCACCTTAACGGGATAACCCTGTGTCGCAACGTCTCTGCCGTAAGGAGAAGTCTGTGTTACCTGACCGGGAAGAGATGTAGGAGCCATCTGTCCGCCCGTCATGCCGTATATAGCGTTATTTACGAATATTACGGTAATATTTTCATTTCTCGTTGCCGCGTGCACGGTCTCTGCCATACCGATCGAAGCCAAGTCTCCGTCGCCCTGGTACGTAAAGATAATGTTTTCGGGCATAGCTCTCTTAAGACCCGTAGCAACTGCGGGTGCTCTTCCGTGAGCCGCCTCTACCATATCGCATGCAAAATAATTATACGCCATAACCGCGCATCCAACGGGGGCTACGCCTACCGTCTTGCCTTCAATACCGAGATCGTCGATCGCCTGAGCAACGAGACGGTGGATAATACCGTGTGTACAGCCGGGGCAATAATGCAATTCCGCGTCTGTCAAGCTTTTGGGTTTTTCAAAAACTACCATTATTTTTCCCCTCCTGCCATTTTCTTAATTGATTCGAGCACCTGCTCGGGTGTGGGGATCATTCCGCCCACACGGTTGCAAAGAGATACGGGTCTCTTGCACTCCGTTGCAAGCTTAACGTCCTCGATCATCTGACCCATAGAAAGCTCAACGCTGAGGAATCCCTTAACCTTTTCAGCCGCCTCAGCCAAAGCGTTCTTCGGGAAGGGCCAAAGCGTAATAGGTCTGATCATACCCACTTTAATTCCCATATTTCTTGCCGCAATAACAGCGTTCTTCGAAACACGGGACGCAATACCGAACGCAACTACGCAATATTCCGCATCGTCCATCATGAACGACTCGTATCTTGCCTCGTTCTCCTCGATTGCCTTATATCTTTCGAATCTTTCAAAATTCGTTCTTTCGAGTTCTTCGGGAGAGAGATACAGAGAGTTTACGATATTATGCTTTCTCTTCATCTGTGTTCCCGTAACCGTCCAATCCTTTTCGGTAGGCTTGTAGTCCACTTCGGGAAGCTCAACGGGCTCCATCATCTGACCCATCGTTCCGTCTGCCAAAAGCATTGAAGGAACTCTGTATTTTTCGGCAAGGTCAAATGCAAGAATGGTCATATCCGCCATTTCCTGAACGGACGCGGGAGCCAAAACGATAAGATGATAGTCTCCGTGGCCGCCGCCCTTTGTTGCCTGGAAGTAGTCCGACTGCGAGGGCTGGATACCGCCGAGTCCGGGGCCGCCTCTCTGTACGTTTACTATAAGTGCGGGAAGGTCTGCGCCTGCTATGTAGGAAATACCCTCCTGTTTAAGCGATACGCCGGGACTGGAAGACGAAGTCATAACACGCAGACCCGTTCCTGCAACGCCGTACACCATATTGATTGCCGAGATCTCACTTTCCGCCTGGAGAAAAACGCCGCCGATCTTGGGCATTCTTTTTGCCATATATGCGGCAATTTCCGTCTGGGGAGTTATGGGATAACCGAAGTAATGACGGCAGCCCGCCTTAATTGCCGCTTCGGCAATAGCCTGGTTACCCTTCATCAAAACCTTATCTGCCACAAAATTCACCTCATTTCTCAACCGTAATAACGCAATCGGGGCACATGGTCGCGCAGAACGCACAGCCTATGCACTTTTCCTGATCGGTTATTTCGGCGGGAGAGTGTCCCTTTTTATTGATCTTGTTTTTTGCAAGTACTATGATCTTTCTGGGGCATACGTCGACGCATAATCCACAGCCCTTGCAAAGATCTGTTGCAAAGCTAACTTTACTCATAAAAATTCTCCTATCCGAATATTTATTTTATTTTTATTATTATTCAAAAATATTTCTCTTGCAGTTTAAGAGGAAACACGTTTTCTTTTCCGATCTCTTTTGCAACACGGTCTGAAATTCCCTCTTCAACAGCCGTATACATAACCTCGATACCCGTCATTTCCGCCAGTTTTTCGGCAAGAGCCGCCGTTTTCAAAACGTCTTCGGGAGTCGTTGCTTCTCCGAGGTTGGAGTTGTTTACGATCTTATTGAATTTAAGCTTTGCGGCATATTCAATTTCTCTGAAAACCTCGTACGCCTCTTCAGCCGTCGTAGTCAACGGGCGGTAAAAGTTTACCGTAAATATCATATCGTAATCGTTTTCTTCAACAATTCTGGGAACAAATCTGCCGAGTGCCAAAGCGCCCCTGTCATCGCCCCCAAGATCTATTATAACCTTTCTGTCCTTTCTGTCAAACAGTCCGTACGCCGCCGACGGAAGTGAGGGCAGGTCAACGCTCGTGTTTGCAAAAGGAAGCGATATGAGTTCTATTCCCTCTTGCTTAAACAGCTCTTCGCTGTCTTTCGTTCTGAAATAGGGGTTTACAATATCAAGATCGGCAATGCTAACCCGATGCCCGTCTCTGCTGAGGCGGGTCGCGTAATTAATCGCAAGATTCGTCTTGCCGCTTCCGTAATGACCGGAAAAAATCGTTACTCTTTTATTATCCATCATACTTCTTTCGATTTTTCACAAACACCGTACAGCTCGGGTCTGCGGTCCTTAAAAACGTTTATACTGTTTCTTATATTTTCTATAACGCCAAAATCAAGTTCGGCTGTTATAACGGTCTCCGTACCGTCTGCCTCAGCAAGCACTTCTCCCCAGGGATCGATCATAAGCGAATGGCCCGCATATACGTTCTTGCCCGCTTTGCCGCAACTGTTACAGCAGCATACGAACATCTGGTTTTCAATAGCCCTTGCCGTCGCCAGCGCGGTCAAGTGTTTTGTTCTCACCTTCGGCCATTGAGCAACGACAAACAAGCAATCGAGTCCCGTTACCGACATAGTCCTGACAAGCTCGGGAAATCTTATATCATAGCATATAATTATGCCGCAGCTCTTGTTGTCAAGCTCAAACTTGCAAACGCCGTTACCCTTCGAAAAATGCTTATCCTCTTTCATCGGAGAAAAAAGATGTGTCTTGTCGTATTCCGCAATACAGTTCCCCTGCCTGTCAAATATATAAGAAGAATTGTAGCTTTCATTCCCCTTAATATTTGCAACGCTTCCGGCAACGATATTAATCTTCAGCTCTTTCGCAAGGGCTCCCATCAACCTTTTTGTATTCTTTCCCTCTTTATCGAAATAATCCCTAACGGATTCCTCGGGGAAAAAACCGGTGTTCCACATTTCGGGCAAAACGATCACGTCGGGACTGCCCTTGGCTGCTTGACGTATAAGCTTTTCCGCCTTTACAAAATTCTCGCTGCTCGAGCCAAAATCCATATCCATCTGTATACAGGATACTTTTAACTTATTTGACACTTTGAATCACCTCAAAGTTTATTTCTCTGTATCTTGCCGCTCACCGTCTTAGGTAAGCTGTCTCTGAATTCAACTATTCTCGGATATTTATAAGGTGCCGTCTTTTCCTTAACGTACTTCTGTATCTCGCGTTTAAGCTCGTCGGTAGGCTCGGTTCCTTTTACGAGCACGATGCTCGCCTTGACTACCTGACCTCTGACCTCGTCGGGTGCAGCAGATACGCCGCACTCAAGAACGTAAGGCAATTCCATGATAACGCTTTCGATCTCGAAAGGCCCGATGCGGTATCCCGACGACTTGATAACGTCGTCAACACGTCCGACGTACCAGAAGAAGCCGTCCTCGTCTTTCCACGCAACGTCTCCGGTGTGGTAAAATCCGTCGTGCCATACCTCTTTCGTCTTTTCTTCGTCGTTATAATATCCTGTAAACAGACCGCAAGGCGCTCCGTTTTTAACGTTTACAACTATCTCGCCCGTTTCACCTACGGGAACGGTCTTGCCGTCAGCATCGACGATATCAACGTCGTATACGGGAGTGACGCGTCCCATAGAGCCGATCTTATGGGGTGCACCCACCATATTACCGATTATCATGGTGCTTTCCGACTGACCGAAGCCTTCGATTATCTGAAGTCCCGTCGCCTTTTCAAATTGCTTATATACCTCGGGGTTCAGAGCCTCGCCCGCCGTCGTCATATGTTTAACCGACGAAAAATCGTATTTTGAAATATCTTCTTTGATAAGCATGCGGAGCATCGTGGGGGGAGCACAGAACGTCGTTATCTGATATTTCGCAAACATAGGCAGAATTTCAGCCGCGTTAAATCTGTCGAAGTCGTAAACGAACGTCGCCGCTTCACACAGCCACTGACCGTAAAGCTTTCCCCACATTGATTTTGCCCAACCGGTATCTGATATGGTAAAATGAAGTCCGTTCGGGTCAACGTTGTGCCAGTATCTTGCCGTATGGAAATGACCTAACGCATACTTATAGTTGTGCGCCGCGATCTTGGGATAGCCCGAAGTTCCCGACGTAAAGAACATAAGCATAAGATCGTCTCCGCAGGGCGAATCCTCTTTTCTGTCGAAGTGCGAAGAATACATCGTATACTCTTCGTCAAAGCTTCTCCAGCCCTCTCTCTCTCCGTTTACTATAAGCTTATGTTTAAGGGTGGGAGCTTTTTCTGCCGCAAGATCTACCTGATTTGCGGTATCTCCGTCCGCCGTACAAATGATCGCGCTGACGCCCGCCGCGTTAAATCTGTATTCAAAGTCGTGCTCAACGAGCTGATTTGTAGCGGGGATCGCTATCGCTCCGAGCTTGTTCAAGCCGAGCATCGCGAACCAGAACTGATAATGTCTCTTCAAAACGAGCATTACTCTGTCGCCCTTCTTGATCCCGAGCGCCTTAAAATAGTTCGCACACTGAGCCGATGCTCTCTTAATGTCTTTAAATGTAAATCTGCGTTCCGTCTTGTCCTTTGAAACGTGGAGCATAGCCAGCTTGTCGGGTTCTTTGGCAGCAAGCTCGTCAACCAGGTCGAACGCAAAATTGAATTTATCGGTGTTTTTAAAGGTGATCTCCGTAGGAGTTCCTTTTTCGTTTTCCTTAACGTCGATAAAGTTTCTGTAAATTCTGTCTTTCGTATCTTTTTCTACGACCGTATTGCTCTTTATAAGCTTGGAGGGCGACAGTTCGGGAATAGGTTCGCCCGTCGGGTTCAGAACGATCGCGTAGAATATACAGTCCTTGCCGTTGACGGCGATCATACCGTGCGGCGTTTCACTGTTAAAATAAATGCTGTCGCCGGGGCCGAGTATCTCTCTGTGCTCGCCTATCTGCACGAGCAAGTTACCCTCGACGATAATATCTATTTCCTGGCCCGCGTGGGTAGTCAGCTCGATATCTCTCGTCTGTGCTCCCTCGTCGTAAACACTTCTTACGTAAAGGGGCTCGGCAATACGGTTCGTAAACGAATACGCAAGGTTATAGTAAGTCATACCGTGCGCGCGAGAAACCTCTTGTCCCGTGCCCGAACGGGTTACGGTATACGATTTAAGTCTGGGCGAATAACCCTCGATAATATCGGTAACGTTTACGTTAAGAGCAAGCGCACACCTGTAAATAAAAGCAAAGTTTAGATCGCTCTGCCCTTTTTCGCAGGCTACGTACTCCTCGGTAGTTACGCCCGTCTTTACCGCCATTTCGGCAGGAGTATAGTTTTCAAGTTCGCGAAGCTCTTTGATACGAGCCGCCATTTCCCTTATCTTGAAATCAAGACCTGTCATCTGTTGCATAAAAAACAATCTCCGTTTCCTGGGATAAGAAAAGCACCCATCCCAAAGTTAATGACTTTGAGACGAGTGCGAATATCTTCGTTTCACCCGCGGTACCACTCAAATTGCAGTTAACAACTGCCACTCTCGGAATCTATCAATCCCTATGCCTTCACGCGGCAATCACGGGAGGATTCTACTTGCTTTTTCTCAAATAAAAGCTTTCTTTCCTCCGGCTCGGAAGCTACAAACGTAAAAAGTTTTATAACAGCTCTCACCAACCGCTGTCTCTCTGAAACAAAACGTAAAATTTACGCCCTCTTCGTCGAAGCCTTTAATAAATATGTAGGTATCTTATCACAACTTTTTCGATTTGTCAATATTTTTTTATTTTTTTGACCAAATCAAAGCTTGTTTCTCTGGATCTTTCCGCTTATCGTCTTGGGAAGCTCGGTTCTGAATTCAACGATTCTCGGATACTTGTAGGGCGCCGTATTCTTCTTGACGTACGCCTGAATATCTTTCTTAAGCTGCTCGGTGGGCTCAACGCCTTTTACGAGCACGATGCTCGCTTTAACTACCTGTCCTCTGACCTCATCGGGAACGGCTGATACGCCGCATTCGAGAACGTAGGGCAGCTCCATGATAACGCTTTCGATCTCGAAAGGACCGATGCGGTATCCCGACGACTTGATAACGTCGTCAACACGTCCGACGTACCAGAAGAAACCGTCCTCATCACGCCAAGCGGTATCGCCCGTGTGATAATAACCGTCGTGCATAACCTCTTTGGTCTTTTCTTCGTTTCTGTAATAACCATCGAACAGTCCGCAAGGAACTTTTTCGCTTATCTTTACAACGATCTCGCCCGTCTCACCGTCTGCAACGGGATTACAGTTTTCGTCAACGATCTCGATATCGTAAAGGGGAGTAGGTTTACCCATTGAACCAACCTTGTGCGTTCCGCCCATAAGGTTCGCGATCGCAAGAGTGAGCTCGGTCTGACCGAAGCCTTCCATGATCTGAAGACCGGTGAGCTTTTCAAATTGCTTGTAAACCTCGGGGTTCAAAGCCTCGCCCGCCGTCGTCATGTGGCGGATCGAAGAAAGGTCGTATTTTGAGATATCTTCTTTAATGAGCATACGGAGCATCGTGGGGGGAGCACAGAACGTCGTTATCTGATATTTCGCAAACATAGGAAGGATCTCGGCAGCGTTGAATCTGTCAAAGTCGTATGTAAATACCGCGCCTTCAGCCAACCACTGACCGTAAAGCTTGCCCCAGAGTGCCTTTCCCCAGCCGGTATCGGAAATTGTAAAGTGAAGCCCGTCGTCGCTTACGCCGTGCCAATATTTTGCCGTAATATAATGGCCGAGAGCGTATTTGTAGTTGTGCGCCGCGATCTTGGGGTAGCCCGTCGTGCCCGACGTGAAGAACATAAGGCTGCGATCGTTTCCGCAGGGAGAATCTTCCGTGCGGTCAAAGTGAGACGAATACATCTTGTATTCCTCGTCAAAGTTCTTCCAGCCCTCTTTTTCGCCGCCGACCAGTATCTTAGTTACGAGAGAAGGACACTCAACTTGAGCGAGATCGACCTGGTTCGAAACGTCTCCGTCAGCAGTACAAACGATAGCACTGACTTCTGCAGAATTAAATCTGTATTCAAAATCGTGCTTCTGGAGCTGATGCGTAGCGGGGATCGCGATCGCACCGAGCTTATGAAGTCCGAGGATAGCGAACCAGAACTGATAATGTCTCTTCAATACGAGCATTACTCTGTCGCCCTTCTTGATTCCCAGGGACTTAAAATAGTTCGCGCACTGAGCAGACGCCCTCTTCATATCTTTGAAAGTAAATCTGCGCTCGACCTTATTTACGTCAAGGTGGATCATCGCCAGTTTATCGGGATTCTTTTCAGCGATTGCGTCTACCGTATCGAATGCAAAGTTATATTTATCTTCGTTCTTGAAGTCGATGGACTGCAGATAACCGTTTTCGTTTTCAACGGTCGTGATAAAGTTTTCGCTGACGAGATGCTTTTCGGGTCTGTGAGAACGCATCAACGTGTCGCGCAAAACGTTTTCTTCTTCCTCTTCGCCGGGCAAAATGACCGCAACGAACAAACACTCTCTGCCGTCAACGGCGATCATACCGTGGGGCGTCGAGCTGTTATAGTAAATGCTGTCGCCCTCGCTGAGATACTCAACGTTGTCGCCGATCTGTATCTTGAGTCTGCCGCTCATTACAAAGTCGAATTCCTGGCCAGAGTGCTTGGTCAAATGAATGGGCTTGTTCTGAAGCTCCTCGTCATATTCGTAACGAACCCAATAAGGCTCAGCGATCTTCTTTCTGAACATGGGAGCAAGGTTCTTAATGCTGATACCCTCTTCTTTTGCCGTCTCCTGACCCTCTCCCTTTCTGGTTACCGTATATGAAGAAAGGTGCGCGGATTTACCTTCCAAAAGATCGGTAATGCCTATTCCGAAAGCAAGAGAACATTTATGAATAAAAGTAAAAGGAAAATCGAGCTGACCGTTTTCATACTGCAAATACTGACTAACGGTTACTTCGGTTTTTTCTGCCATTTCCTTAATGGTAAATCCGAAGATCTCTCTCATTTCGCGGATTCTGACCGCAACCTCCATAAGCTTGTTCGTTTCAACTGTTGCCATTTTGTTTTTCCTCCTTCTTTTCTCTCGGAAAACTTTTCGAATAATTTGTTTTTTCGTATTTCTCAACAAAAAAACACTCGTCTCAAATATCTTTGAGACGAGTGTGAAAATTTCACATCCGCGGTACCACTCAAATTGCAGTTAAAACAACTGCCACTCTCGGAGTCAATCAACCCCCATGCGTTTACGCAGCAATAACGGAAAGCGCCTACTTGTTTTTTTTAAAAAACTTTCGGACTTTCGGCTCGGAAGCGATGGGTCTTATAAGACTTTTACTGCCGATTTACACCAACCATCGGCTCTCTGCGAGTATCTGCCTTGACCGTCTTCGTCATAGCCTTTTTTATTAAGATACGGGTATTATAGCACCCGTTTTTTATTTTGTCAAGTTTTTTTCACAAAAAAAAACGACAAGCTTTACAGAACACATTTTACTCAGTATTATTTTTTCAAAAAAAACAACAAAAAACGCTGCCGCGTTTTTTTAAGAAGCACAAACAGTCAGGGCTTCGCCCCGAACCCCACAAGAGGCGCGCTTTTGTAAAAGCGCCCTCTTGACTCCAGCCAAAACTTTTAATATTTAATAATCTTCATCCGTAGGGGGCGACGTCAAAAGGCGACCCGCTAAAAAAATAAAAACCACCCATATATTACAATATACAATATGGATGGTTTTTGTATCAAGTTTATATCGGAATATCCAACAAATAGCCTGCTCCGATTCCCAGGATCGCCGACGCTATGATTATATAGATCGGGCTGACCTTTTTGAGTGCCGCTATGAGCATTATCACGAATATGACTGCCGATACGTAAAAGGCAACGGTAGTAAATACGGATAGGCTAAATCCGTTTGGGAAAAACGCCGCATTCGACAGAAGTATGACTGCGGACGAAATAAGTCCTATGCTTGCGGGTTTAAGCCCCTTCATACAGCCGCCTACCGTTTTGCTGTTCTTGAATTTTTCGAAGAACTTGGCGATTATCAGTATTATTATAAAAGAGGGGAGCACAGTACCCAGCGTCGAAACGAACGCCCCGAAAAAGCTGCCCCATATTCCATACTCGCTTCCCATTTGCGAACCGACGTACGTTGAAATGTTTATCGCAAAAGGTCCGGGGGTAGACTCGCTCACGGCGATAAAATCGGATATCTGCTCTTCCGCCAGCCAGCCTTTGTTTACAACCGCCTCCGAAACGAGAGGAAGCATTGCATAACCGCCGCCGAAAGTAAATGCGCCTATCTTAAAGAAGGTTAAAAACAATTCGAGAAAGATCATTTTCCCACCTTCCTTTCAGCCACCTTAGACGATATAAGTCCGACGATGGCGCAGGCGATGATAACGTAGATCATGGGAATTATCTTGAATACCGCGCAAACGAATGAAACGCCGACCAGGATATACGAAACAATGTTTTTCGGACAAGCTTTGTACATTTTTACGAGCGCCTTGATTATCAAAGCTACGACACCCGCTCTTATTCCCATAAAAGCGTACTTTACGACTTCAAAATCTTTTACGAGTTCCAAAACTCCCGATATCGCGAGTATGATCACGAACGATGGTAACACGACACCCAACGTGCAGAAAAAGCTGCCCCAAAATCCGCATACTTTATATCCGACGAATGTTGCCGAATTTATGGCGATTGGTCCGGGGGTAGATTCCGCGATCGCAACGACCTCGAGGATCTCGCCGTCTGTGATCCACTTTCTTCTTTCGGACACCTCTCTCTGAATGAGGGGTATCATTGCATAACCGCCGCCAAACGTAAACGCACCTATCTTAAAAAACGTTACGAAAAGCTGCCACAGTCTTTTAAAATACTCTTTTTTCTCAAGCTTACTCATTTTTTTCTCCGTATGTTGTTTATACCGTCGATTTTATTATACCACTTCAAGCATTATATTATATTTGCCCGCTAAATGCAAGGGGGTAAACGGGCTTTATTCTTTGAAAAAACATCATCGGATATCATTATCGATTTATATGACAAAAGAGAGAGCGTGCATCGCACACTCTCTCTTATTCTTTGTCTTCTTTACTTTTTTCGGTAATTCTTTCGCTGTCTTCCTGCGAAAAGCCGTCGGTGCTCTCTTTCATAAACATTATTTTGATCGTCATAAGTATCAGTTTCAAGTCAAGCAACAACGAATAATTCTGTATATACATCAAATCAAGCTGCAGCTTGTCGTACGGCGTCGTATTGTACTTGCCGTAGAGCTGTGCATATCCCGTCAAGCCGCCGCGAACCTTCAGTCTGTACTGGAATTCGCCTATCTCCTCGCTGTACTGCTTAACGTGCTCCACTCTTTCGGGGCGGGGACCGACGATACTCATATCTCCCACGAGTATATCTATAAGCTGAGGAAGCTCGTCCAATCTCGTCGCACGCAAGATCTTTCCTACCGGCGTGATTCTCGGGTCGCCGTCCTGCGCGGGTTTCGGCGCGCCCTCTTTCTCGGCGTCAACGATCATACTCCTAAACTTGTGTATTCTGAACACTCTGCCGTTGATCGTTGCTCTCTCCTGTCTGAAAAACACGGGGCCTCGGTCATAAAGCTTGATCGCTATGGCACAGATCAAGAATATCGGCGACGTCAATATGAGCATTATCAGAGACACAACGATATCCAGCGTACGTTTGATAAAACGCTGTTCTATCGTCATACCGTTGTTTCTGTACAAAAGAAGGGGTGTATCGAAAAGGTGTATGCACTCCGCTCCCCTTACCAACACGTCGGATATCTTCGTCGTCGCATAGGCTCTTACGTCGTTTTCGAAGCATATCTTTAAAAGCTTATTTCTCGCCTCGGCGTGAACGTCGTATATTATCACGCCCTCGGATACCTTTATCTCTTCTTCGATGCTTTCCATTCCGCAAGAAATATTCATAACCTTCTTCAGCCTGAACTTATCCTTGCGCCCGTTAAGCTTACGGAGAAAAACGTCGGGCGAATACTCGTCGTAAACCACCAGCACCTGCTTTGCGGGAAATACTTTCCCGAATAAATAGTCGCCTACCACCGTTATTACGAATATTATCGCGACGTTTATCAAAAACAAAAACAGCATCGGATATATGCTTACGAATTTAAGCGAAAGCATAACTATCTGCAAATACGTTACGAACAAAGTAAATAGGCTTGCCAGAATTTGCGAGATGATTATATTTGACTTCCTGTATCTTCCGTATTCTATTCCGTCAAAGGAATGCAAAAACGTCAAAAGGAATATAACGTACAGAGCGCACATAAACCAATGTCCTTTTTGGAAAAAAGAACGCTCTATACCGGGATTGTAATAATTGAGCCATATATACAAATACGCGGCAGTCTGGCTTGCAACCAAAACACCTGCCAAAAACAGTCTGAACAGTCTTTTAAAATGTTCTTTTCTGTATTTCAAATCATCACTCCCTTAATACTTCCTTGGTAATTCCTTAATAAGCATATTTTTACAGGTACAGTATAACACAAGCACAGATTTTAGTCAATACCATAGACAATAACCGATCCTATGTCGATATTTACCGTAATATTATTTTAAGTGCGGGGAGATTTTTTTAATCAATAAGTACATAATAAATACGTGAGTTTACCATTTTTTCGAAAGGCGGGGGTTTTTTTGGATCAGCAACAAAAAAAACAGTATATGTGCATCGACCTCAAATCTTTTTTTGCCTCGGTCGAGTGCGTCGAAAGAGGTCTTGATCCCATGACCGCAAAGCTCGTCGTTGCCGACCCCGCTCGCAACGAGACCACCATTTGCCTCGCAGTCACCCCCGCCCTGAAAAAGCTGGGCGTAAAAAACCGATGCCGCCTTTACGAGATACCCAAAAATATAGACTTCATTATGGCTCCGCCGCGCATGAAAAAATACATCGAATATTCGGCTGAAGTCTACGGCGTTTATTTAAAATATATATCGAAAGACGACATACACGTTTACTCGATAGACGAGGTCTTCATCGACCTGACGAAATATCTTCCGCTTTACAAAATGACGGCGGTCGAGCTCGGCGAAACCATAAGAAAAGACGTATACAAAACCACCGGTATTCCCGCCGCATTCGGTATCGGCACGAATCTGTATCTGGCAAAAATAGCCCTTGATATTACTGCAAAGAAAAGCCCCGACTTCGTGGGCGTTCTCGACGAGGAAAAATACCGCGAAACGCTCTGGGACCACCGTCCGCTTACGGATTTCTGGCACATCGGAAAAGGAATCGCGGCAAGACTTGCCGACTACGGAATATACACAATGCGCGCCCTCGCAAACTATCCTCAGAAAACACTGTATAAAAAGCTCGGTGTCGATGCCGAAATATATATAGATCACGCCTGGGGCAGAGAGTGTACCACCATAGAGGACATAAAAGCTTATAAAACGAAAAC
Organism: Eubacteriales bacterium; assembly: GCA_045580755.1. Classification (GTDB taxonomy): domain Bacteria; phylum Bacillota; class Clostridia; order Oscillospirales; family CAG-272; genus RGIG1995. The sequence goes on from JAZNOI010000060.1 coordinate 13,673, forward strand.
GCGTTCGTACGGCAGCTCGCAGATCTTAGCGCGCGGCTACACCTTCAGTGAAGGACTGCTTATCGCAAAAGAAATGGTCGAAAAGCTCTGTATGGATCTTTTCGACAAAGATATGACGGCGAGATCTATGACTCTGCAGATCGGCTACGAAGGCCCCGAAAGAGAGTGGAGCCGTGGAACGTATAAATTTGATCCGCCCACAAATTCAGTAAAAGAAACCTTCGAGGGTATCAAAAAAGTATATGACAGTACGGTCGATCGCGGAAAGCTCGTGAGAAAGATCGGAATTTGCTTCAACAACGTCGAAAAACAAGTGTGCGAACAGCTTGATTTTTTTACCGATACGCAGGCAAAAGAAAAAGAAAACACAAAAATGAAAGCCATAAACAAAATCAAAAGAAAATACGGCAAAAACTCGATATTAAAAGGGCGGGATCTCGAGGAATTCGCAACAGAAAGAGAAAGAAATATGCAAATAGGAGGACATAAATCCGGTGAGAAGTGAAAGAGCAAAAATATTTGCACCGTTCAGCCCGTTGCGCGGGCTCGATGCGGCATACAGAGAAAAAGAGAGGATTATCGAGAAAAAAGCCGAGCTCCTTTCCGACAGAGAAGAAGAGATAAACTATAAGCTGAAAAGCCTATGCGCCGGAGATATTGTCCGAGTAACGTTTTACGCCGACGATGCCTACAAAAAGAAGATCGGACGGGTATCGGCGATCCTTCCGCAAAAACGCATATTGGTCCTTGATTTTCCCATTCCCTTCGGAGATATTTACGATATCGAAATTTTAACTAAATAAAAAACGCCACCGCAAAACAAAAACAATTTCGCGTTTTTTAAACGAGCACAAACAGTCAGGGCTTCGCCCCGAACCCCACAAGAGACGCGCTTTTGTAAAAGCGCCCTCTTGACTCCAACCAAAACTTTTAATCGAATTATATTATCTTGTTTCCAAAGCCTCCCCCTCCGGGAGAGGTGGCAGCCGCGTGGGGTTCCGAGCAGGCTGACGGAGAGGGATTTATACATACGGTTTATCAATACAACAATAAACAGCTCGGTAAAATCCGAGCTGTTTTTCGATTATAATTCTATTTTTTTACGATGCTGAATTTTCCGAATCAAGGCTGTAGCCTAAATCTAATGCCCCTCCGGTGAATAATCGCTCTTTACACCAATCAAAATGACGAATATTTACGATTTCAATAATCATTTCACCATGCATGAAGCGGAAAATCGTCCGGGGTAAGTCCCCGATCCAATATTCCTCCGGTGAAAAAGAATCTCTTGCCACTATCTATGCGAGCATTTGTGACATCAAATACCGTCTCTCCGGGTTTTAAATTCCCTTTATACACGGTCATTACTTTAACTTTAGCTACATAACAATTGGTTTCAGAACCGTCCTCGTTTATAATGATTTTGTTTATTTCACCAAAACATTCTCCAAAATATACGTCTTCAGCTGTTTCATATATATTCTCAAGAGTACGATCTTCCGGATTTGGAAAAAAGTCTTCAAACTGGGGCCAATCCACCCCAAAATAAATCGAACACCCGGAACCCAAATACTGCATATAGTAAAAAAAATGGTATATTTTGTTTTTTGTACCTGTATGTTCAGTACATTCAACCCTAGATTTATACTCGTTGTGACATGGACATTCAACACTACCGTCTATTAATTCGTAATTACCTTCGTTATCCAATTTTAAAACACGGTGTTTAGAGCGCAAAGCATCCGATTTTAATTTCCGCTTAAAAAGACTAATCTCTTCCTCGCTGGGTTCATAAGAATAACCATAATATTCCGAATAAGTCATATCCTCATCGATTCCGAGCATAAAGAGATATCTTTGTCCATCTTCCCAAAAATCCAAATTATCTTCATCTGTTATAAAAGTCTCGTACTCATACTTTTCCACAACTGTCTGACCTGATAAATAATCACCTTTGTATGTCCCGTCTACCTCGATTTCGAGGGTTATTGTACCATATCTGTATTCAAAGTTAAAACCCTCATCATACTTATATGAAATCAATTTTCCTGTAAATATATTTTTGGCAGCCTTCAATGTTCTATCCAGCGTGGTGTGAGGAGGCAAAGGGTCAATCTCGGCTGTCTCGAGAGTAAGTCTTTCAGGCTCTGTATTTTCTTTTGGTTGTTTACCGCATGACACAAACATCACCATGCATAGCAATAGACACAATAGTCGTATCCCACTTTTCATATTTTCCTCCTTCGTGTTTGCACAGACTCGTACGCCCCG
>JAZNOI010000061.1:0-10078 GCA_045580755.1 Eubacteriales bacterium
ACCTTCACCGGTCATAGCCTTTGCCATCGTGATGTCGATTACGCATACGTCAGATGCGCCTGACTGAACTTCCATGAGAGCGTCAGACTGATACTGAACGGGTGTTACGTTCTTGTAGCCTTCAACGCAGTCTTCGCCTGCCGAACCGGACTCAACGGCGATCTTTGCATCCTTGACAGATTCAGCAGTTGCGTACTTTTCAGCATTTGCTGCCTTTGTAACGATAACCTGTGCGTTCACAACATAAGGATCGGAAATATCGATAGACTTCTTGAGGTCTTCTGTGATCGTCATACCGTTCCATACACAGTCGATAACCTTTGTATCAAGGTCCTGTACTTTGAAATCCCAGTCAGCAATTACGTGGAATTCTACATCAACGCCGAGCTTCTTACCAACAAGAAGAGCAACTTCGGTATCAAAACCGGTCCATTCATCGCTTCCCTCTTCCTTATAGTTCATAGGAGCATATTCAGTAATACCAACGATGAGTTTTCCTTTACCCTTAACGTACTCAAGGTCGGTCTTCGTTTCTTCACTGCATGATGTGAACATCATAAGCGAGCCAATGATAAGCACAAGGCTCATAAGTAATGCTAATGTCTTTTTCATAATGTTACCTCCAAACACCCCTAAAGATGTTTTGTTTTTTTGTTTTTCCACTTTATTGCTTTAGCTCGATAAAGTCGATGTATGTATCATAGCACACCGAAGTCTGTTTGTCAATACATTTTACATATTTTTTTAAACTTTTTTCGGTGTGCTGTTTTTCGTGTTTATCCTTCAAGTTAGATCGGGTTTCCGATAGCCATGGGAGCACCGTCCGACTCTCTTATAATGACAATAATAAACAGCGTAATATGCGCATCTGCCCTCGTATAGCTTGTCAAGTTTGAAAAAAACGCGTTTTCGACAACCGTATGCATGTCATCTTCAAAAACAAGACCTTCTATAATGTTTTTTTCACAAAACAACTTATCCCCTCAAATTTTTTCCCATATTTTTTTACACTCATTTTACGTAATTTTCAATATCTTTTTCGTTTTTCATTTTCATTTTTAAAGTATATTTATATCTTTCGTTGAGAAGAATATTCTTACTGAAAATACTGTTGTTGCAAAAAAAGGGGAAAAATAATATGAAAAATGAAGTAATTGTTTTTGAAAAACCGCCGTTGATCAGTATGACATGCTCTGTCGTCGGAAAAAAAGAAAAGGACGGCCCGCTTTCCAATGCATTTGACATTTTTGACGAAACCGACACGTTCGGTCAGGATACGTGGGAAAAAAGCGAGAGTGAAATGCAACGCATAGCAGTAAAAAAACTGCTTGAAAAATCCAATATAAAAGAAGATAAAATAGGGGGAGTGTTTGCAGGCGATCTGACTAACCAATGTGCAAGCTCGAACTACGGCTTGATGAACTTCAACGTTCCGTTTTTTGGTCTGTACGGTGCATGCTCAACCGCTGTTGAAGGGATGATACTTGCATCAATAACAGTCGCAAACAACGTTTTCGAAAACGCAATTGCAGTCACATCATCCCACAACTGCTCTGCCGAGAGACAGTTTCGCTTTCCTCTTGAATACGGCGGACAGCGAACGCCCACTTCTCAGTGGACCGTTACCGGCTCGGGAGCGTTTCTTATTTCGTCAAATATATCTTCAAACAAAACAATCCCCAAAATCGTTGACTGTATGCCCGGGAAAGTGATCGACAGAGGAATTACCGATATTAACAATATGGGAGCTGCAATGGCACCTGCCGCAATAGATACTCTTACGCGTTATTTTACCCATACAAACACCTGCCCCGACGACTACGATCTGATCGCAACGGGGGATCTGGGAAGCGAAGGACACCGAATAGTTAAAGAGTTAATGCTTGAAAAAGGCTTTGAAATGGGCAAAAACTACACCGACTGCGGTCTTTTGATATACGACCGATCAAAACAGGACGTACATTCGGGCGGCTCCGGTTGCGGTTGCTCTGCCATCGTATTTGCGTCTCATATTTATTCCGAGCTTATTCACGGCAGACTGAAAAACATCCTACTGCTCGGAACTGGTGCGCTTATGAACCCTGCAAGTGTTCAACAAGGTCTGTCTATTCCGGGCATCGCCCACCTCATACACGTTAAAGGCGGTGAATCTTAAATGAATTATATAAAAGCTTTTATCGTCGGCGGCATTCTGTGTATTATTGCGCAAGTGCTCATCGACAGAACTAAATTAAATCCGGCGAGAATATTGGTCGCATACGTTGTTTCAGGCGTCATTCTTACGGCAATAGGATTATACGAACCACTCGTCGAGTTTGCGGGCTGCGGAGCTACGACTCCGCTGACCGGCTTTGGCTATTCGCTCGCAAAAGGAGTAGAAAAAGCTATCACGCAAAACGGCGCAATAGGCATCCTGACGGGAGGACTCACGGGAACTGCAGGCGGCATTACGGCGGCTATCGCATTTGCCCTCATCGTCTCTTTGGTATTCAAGGGGCATCCAAAATAATAGGCCTTTTTGACGCCTTCATCATTTGTTTACTTGACATTTACCATACTGAAAAGTAAAATTGTATGTAAAGATCTGTAAAAGTAAACTTACTCGGAGGTAAACAAAATGGACGAAGCTCTTAAAACTTTTATAAACACGGTCATTTCTTTTTGCACACAAGCAGGGCTGAAGCTTATCGCCGCTTTGCTTGTCCTTACGATAGGACTTAAACTTGCAAAATTCATTACAAAGAAAATCATAAACTCAAAAGGTGCGCAAAAACTCGAAATAAGTGTTCGCTCGTTTCTGAATAACGCGCTTTTGATCACACTTGATTCGATAGTTGTCATAACTGCAGCCCTCATAATCGGCATTCCCGGAACAGCATTCATAACCCTTCTCGGAACTGCCGGAGTTGCTATCGGCCTTGCACTTCAAGGCGCATTCAGCAACTTTGCAGGCGGACTTATGATCCTCATATTTCACCCATTCAAAGTGGGTCATTACATCGAATCGGACGGAATGTCAGGTACTGTTAAAGAGATCAGCATTTTTTACACCGTGCTGAAAACCATTGACAACAAGAATATCACTATCCCTAACGGCACTCTCATGAATGCATCGGTAATAAACTACTCTGCAGAAGATACGAGACGCGTTGATCTCGTTTTCCCCCTCAGTCACGACACAGACTCCGAGCTCGTTAAATCTATTTTGCTTACCGCAACGGAAAACCATGAGCTCTCACTTAAAGATCCCGCTCCGTTTGCACGCATAACTGCTCAAACAAGGGACACCGTCGAATTCACACTCAGGGTATGGTGTAAAACGAACGATTTCTGGACGCTTAAACTCGACCTTCTTGAAAATATCAAAAACAAACTTGAAGAAAACGGCATCAAAATACCATATCAGCAACTCGACGTCCATTTGGACAAATAACCGACAACGCAAAAAAACTCGGCTTATACAGCTGAGTTTTTGTTTTTTAATACAACAGAGAGAGCGTGTGCTTCGCACACACTCTCTCTTGTTTTGCAAAAATTCAAAAGTATAGGTTATATCAAAACCAACGCCTTTAACACGAATATAAATCCGAATATTGTCGCAAGACTGCACACCGTAGACAAGAGCAATATCTGCCCCGCAAGCTCGTGATCTCCGTGCATATTTTTTGCCATTATGTAGCTTGAAACAGAAGTAGGACTTCCGAAAGAGATCAATATCATAGTCAAAGCAATGCCCCTGAATCCCATCAGCACACCTATTGCAACCGCCACAAGAGGCAATATTATATTCTTTATCGCCATGCCTGCAGCGGCAAGCTTTAAGCCTCCTTTAAGTCTATCAGGCTTAAAGTTTACACCGATGCTTATAAGCGCCAACGGAACTGCAAGTGCCGCTATATCCTCAATAGTTCCCTGGATAAAGACAGGCATACTTATTCCGACCTCGCTTCTCAAAACAGAAAAAGCCAGTCCAATAAAAATACTCAAAACAAGGGGGTTCTTCAATGACGATTTCGCTATCTGCGCGATTATTGCCCCCATCCCCTTTTTGCTCTCATCCTTCGGAGCAAATATGCTGAAACCGACAACAGCCAAAACGTTGTACATAATAACCACTATGGGCAGCAGAGGTGCCGTCGCTATCGCTCCGGCCTCTCCGAACATATTGTTAGCCAACGGTATCGCAAATACAGCAAAATTACCTCTGAACGAGCCCTGTATAAAAGCCCCTCTTTTCGGATCATCTTTTATGGTAAGAGCAGTCAGTACCGTAATAACGGCAAATGCAATTATTATTCCCACAAAAAAGAATACTATTACCCCTACATTCTCTTTTGTAAACATTTTTCCGATATCGGTTTTTGATACAGTTCTGAAAGTCTCAAAAGGAAGTGCAAAATTGAACACCATCTTGTCGGCTATTGCGCAATAATCATCCTTCAAAAACTTTATCTTTTTCAAAAACATTCCAAATAACACCAGCAAAAAGATGGGGGCTATGGAATTAAAACTGTATATAAAACTCTCTAACATTTCTTGACATATCTCCCGTTATTCCGATTTGTACGTTTATTGTTCCTTACACGGCGTCAATACTGTAACATATTTTCTGTTTCGTGCAAGATCTTTTGCATAATAGTATTGTCTATTTAGAACGAAAACAAGGTGTACCCTATTATCAATCCATCCGCTGTTTCGTTCGAAATATACCATTTTTTATATTCATATTATTTCAGACCTTCCACTTGGTGTAGCATATAGCCGTTTTGGTGGCAGGCGGTACTATCTTGTAATAAACAGTTAATAAAGTTCCATCAACAAGCTGAACTGTAGACGGATACCCAAGATCTTTGTTTGGAGCTTCGGAAAGAACCATTTCTTTCCCCCAAGTCTTGCCGCCGTCTTCGCTTATAACCGCTCGAATACCAAATGGAGCTTCTCTCCTGCCGTATACGCAAACTATCCTTCCGTCAGCAAGCTGAAGAAGATGAGGGGGAGAACCGCAGATGTTGGTTTTTTCGAGCTTTGTCCAAGTTTTGCCGCCGTCATAAGAAAAAGTGTTATACATCGTAAAATGATTATCACTCGTTTCCGTTCCCTGAACACGAATTGAACCCAGAAGAGTTCCGTCATTCATTTCAAGAATATCCGGCTCGCAAAGAAGAATTTTATCACTGCCGACACCGTTAAACTCCATATCCTTGGGCTTCTCTATACACGAAAGCTTATTCCACGTTTTGCCCATATCCTTGCTTTCAATCAGCATTATTTCATAATTATCCGCCCCCGGAAATGAACGGTCAAGTATTCTTCCAAGCCAAAGAAGTCTTCCGTCTTTTGTGTAAATAGGACCGTGTGGAGAGCTCGCAGGCGCATCGTTAGCTTTTTCCCAAGTTTTGCCGCCGTCAAGAGAGACACGTGTAAATGAACCACTGGTATAAAAAGTTCCGTCGGGCATATTGTTATATTCGTTTACGTAAGCCAGAGTCATTGCCTTTGAATACTCTTCCGTTCCCGCCTCAATTCTCGGTAGCTGGTTGAGATAAACTCCCTTTTTGTTATGGAAAGATGACATTATAAGCTTATTGTCTCCCATACTGCACATACCGACGTCTCTGTCGTCAAGCCATGTATCGTTAATGATCATAGGACAAGTCCAGGTTTCTCCACCGTCTGTGCTTATCGACATGAGATTTTTTCCGAAAGGACAAACGTGCTCTACCCTTTCTCCTGACCACCCTGCATAAACAACACCGCTTTCGTCTTGACATACCGTTGGCCACGCATTATAGCGGAACGGCCCGTCTTCTTTTTTGAATACGATACCTTCTTTGATGATCTCCATATTAATTCCTCCAAAGCGATAGATCTTATACCGACAATGTTGTAATACGACTGAAAAGAAATCCGTATTTACATATCTTCATCTTAACCGAAGCATAAATCTTTGTCAATAATATACGAGCTTTTTCGTATGTTTTTTCAACCTCTGCATTATTGATCCTTAATATTTCCATAAGCGATTACTTGTTTTTTGTTAAAACATTAGAAACTCAAAAAAGTAAGACTAAAATTCAAGTTTATATATTGACATTTTTTTATGAGTAGTGTAAAATTAATAGTTAATAACACACGTTTTTTGAATAATTAATTCACATAACAACAAAAGGAGAAAGAATATGACAAACAACCGTTTCGCAAAAGAAGGCCTTACCTTTGATGATGTTCTGCTCATTCCCGCAAAGAGCGACGTTCTTCCAAACACAGTAAAGCTCGAAACCTACATCACAAAGAAGATCAAGCTTAACATTCCGCTTATGTCTGCCGCTATGGATACAGTAACGGAGTCCGGTCTTGCTATCGCTATGGCAAGAGAGGGCGGTATCGGTATTATTCACAAGAATATGACCATTGAAAGACAGCGTGACGAAGTAGAACGCGTTAAGAGAAGCGAGAACGGCGTAATCACAAATCCTTTCTACCTTTCCCCCGATAATTATGTATACGAAGCAAACGAGCTTATGGGCAAGTATCGAATTTCCGGTGTGCCGATCTGCGATGAGAATAAGAAGCTTATCGGTATTATCACAAACCGTGATATGAGATTCCTCACCGACTACAATATAAAGATCAAAGAGGTTATGACAAAGGACAACCTCGTTACAGCTCCCAGAGGAACAACTCTTTCGGAAGCTCAAGAAATTCTGCGCAAGCATAAGATCGAAAAGCTCCCCTTGGTAGATGAAGAAGGAAAGCTTTCCGGACTTATCACTATTAAAGATATCGAAAAAGCAACCAAATACCCTAACTCCGCAAAAGACTCAAACGGCAGACTTCTCTGCGGTGCGGCGATCGGCGTTACCGCTGATGTTCTCACAAGAGTTGAAGCTCTTCTCTCTGTAGGTGCAGACCTTTTGGTTCTTGACTCTGCTCACGGTCATTCTCAGAATATTCTCAATTGCATTAAAAAGATCAAAGACGCTTTCCCCGAAGCTCAGATCTGTGCAGGTAACATAGCTACTGCCGAAGCTGCCGAAGACCTTATCAAGGCAGGCGCTGATGCGATTAAAGTAGGTATCGGTCCCGGTTCTATCTGTACGACCCGTGTTGTTGCAGGTATAGGTGTTCCTCAGGTTACTGCTATCAGCGATGCAGCTGAGGTTGCAAAGAAATACGGTATTCCGCTTATCGCAGACGGTGGTATCAAATACAGCGGCGATCTTCCCAAGGCTATTGCCGCAGGTGCTGACGCTATTATGATTGGTTCGCTCTTTGCAGGATGCGAAGAATCCCCCGGCGATTCCGAAATCTATCAGGGCAGACGCTTTAAAGTATATCGCGGCATGGGCTCACTCGCAGCTATGGAAAAAGGCTCGAAAGACCGTTACTTCCAGGAAGGCAGCTCTGCTAACAAACTCGTTCCCGAAGGCGTTGAAGGACGAGTTCCCTACAAAGGTCCTCTTGCTGATACCGTTTACCAGCTTATCGGCGGTCTCCGTTCCGGTATGGGTTACTGCGGATGTCCCGACATTCCCACGCTCAAGGAAAAGACAAAATTCGTCAGAATCACGGGTGCAGGTCTCAGAGAGTCTCATCCTCACGATATCAACATCACAAAAGAGGCTCCCAACTACAGCCAGCAGGCATAATTTAAGCCAAATCAAAAGCCGAGTTTTCTCGGCTTTTTTGTTTTTTATCCACGAATACAAAAAAACGCTGCCGCTAAACAAAAACGCTGTCGCGTTTTTTTAAAAAGTATAAACAGTCAGGGCTTCGCCCCGAACCCCACAAAAGGCGCGCTTTTGTAAAAGCGCCCTCTTGACTCCACCCAAAACTTTTAATATTTAATAATCTTCATCCGTAGGGGACGGCGCCTTCGACGTCCCGTTTATACATTCAATTGCAAAAAATAAAACATCTTCATCCGTAGGGGGCGACGCCCTCGACGCCCCGCTAAAAAACGATTTCAAAAAATATAATATCTTCGCCAGCCAAGGATGTGGGGTGTCGGGGAGAAAACTTCGGCGTGTAGGGGTTCCCCGAACCAAATGCAATGAGGTTTGGGGGTTCGCGTATGAGATGGTTTCTCCCCGACAAGACAAAAACGCTGTCGCGTTTTTAAAAAAACACAAGCAGTCAGGGCTTCGCCCCGACCCCCACAAAAGGCGCGCTTTTGTAAAATCCCCCTCTTGACTCCACCCAAAACTTCTAACCGAACTATATTTTTCTACGTCCGTTCGGTAACAGCTATACAATAAAAAAGAGTGTATACGTTAAATCAAAGTATACACTCTTTATTTTTATTTCTTATGCTTTTTTGATCATAAGATTGATTCTTTCTCTCATATCAAGGAGATACGACTCATCTTTGGGATAATCCATAAAGTTGAGCACGTCAACACCTTCCTCAACTGCAGATACCGTCTTTTCTCTGCCTACAAGCTTTTCACAAAGCTTAAGCGCCTTGTGGTCTTCAAGCGCCATAGCAAACTGCTCGCTGTGGAGTGAATAGTACGGGGTTCCGTCCTGTGCGGGATATACCAGGAAGCAGTCTCCTGCAGGAGTGAAATACTCTCCGCAAGTTTCATTAAATGGATTTATGGGCTTTACGGAATAACGGTTATTCCAGAAGTTAAAGCCCCAGTGCAAGAAGCCCTTTATATCGTATTTGTATATCTGTGTTCCGATAATTCTGATACGTGCACCCGGCATCGAAACAAATCTGTTCGATACGCCTACGTTCTGTGAACAGCAGTAATATACCCAAAGATCGGGAACGTTGTTTTCGATAAACGGTACGATGTGGTTGCTTCCGGGAACGGGTGAATCAACAACTCCGTCTCTGTAAAACTCATAGTTCGACAAAGCATCTATTATCGTATAACCCTTTAATTTTTCGGATACTACATTTCTCGCTTTTTTATAATTCTCAAGATGCTCTGCTCTGGGCTCGTCGGAAATATGATAGAAGCATCTCTTGTCAACGCCTTTTTCTTTAAGATAAGGAATAAGAGCATCCAAGAACGTACGCAAAAACACCGTGTATTCTTCGCCCGCCGCCTCGGTCTCCCATCCGAATATCTTCTTATATTCTCCGTCCACGTCAGCCATAACCTTGGGTGCGTGCTCTGCTCCCCACTGCGTGAAGAAGTGGTTCATTTCAAAGCGCTTGATCCCCAGTCTGTCGCACATATCGATCCATCTGCCGAGCTTTTCAAAGCCAAATGCATATTTGCCGTTTTTAACGATAACGTCCACAAGCTGTGTCGTCAATCGTTCACCGCCGACGAGAGTGTCAAGCGGAGGTGTAAACAAGGGAGTCAAGAGAGTATTTACTCCCATATCAACAGCCGCTTTTACATAGTTTTCGATTATCTCCCAATGTCTTTCCGACCATACTTCTACGTTGTAGTACTGTGCAAGGCAGTCGGTATAAAACCATTCCGTATGATAAATGGAGAGATCTTCAGTCTTTTTGCCGACAACCTCGATCTCCACCTCTGTCTCGGCTATAACGTTACCCTCATATACAGCCTTGAATCTTACGGGATACTTGCCTTCTTCAATACCGTCCTTGCAATTAACCGTTACATAGATCGAACGGAGTTCATCCTGTACGAATATAAGATTGTTATCAATATTAAGATCAAAAGGTAACAGCAGATCGGGATAAAGTCCGGGAGTATATCTTACATAGTTATCATCGTTCTGATCCTTGTATATAGGCATTTTTACAGCCACCTGCTCAACAGAAAACAGCTTTATATGCTCCTTTATCGGAGATTCTACCTCGAGCTTTGCCTTAAATGCACAACGTCTGTAGAGGGCTGTTTCGGCACAGTATGCCAACTGAAAAGAAAACTTCTCGTTCGAAAGCATCGAAAAGCTTTTTCTCTCTGTTTTCTCTTCTATTTTTTGGTCAATAAAACATTTCTCGAGTCCGGAAATAATTCTCAAATCAAAACGGTCCATATTTTTTCCTCTCTTTTTGTATTTAGAAACTGACATAAATACTCTATTCTGTTTAATTATATCATTACATATATATGTCCGTCAAGAGAAATAATGTCGCTTTTTT
>JAZNOI010000062.1:0-11040 GCA_045580755.1 Eubacteriales bacterium
GTTACATTTTTTTGATTTCTTCGATAAGCTCGTCTATTATTCTCTCTTCGCTTATCTTTCTGACGATCTGTCCTTTTTTAAACAGCACAGCTTCTCCTTCGCCGCCCGCAATACCGATGTCGCACTCTTTCGCTTCTCCCGGGCCGTTTACAACGCATCCCATTATTGCAACATCAAGCTTTTTGTCAATTCTTATATCGGCAATTCTTTTCTCAAACTCGTTTGCGATACCGATCAGATCTATCTTCGTTCTTCCGCACGTCGGACACGAAATAATATTAATGCCTTTTTCCTCAAATATGCCGAGTGATGAAAGGATCGCCTTTCCCTCTCTTATTTCCTCAGTCGGATCTGCCGTCAAAGACACCCTGATCGTATCTCCGATGCCGTCAAGCAACAAGCTGCCTATTCCGACAGCCGATTTTATCACGCCTTTATGTACTGTTCCCGCTTCGGTAACCCCTAAATGCAACGGATATTCCGTCTTTTCCGAAAGTATCCTGTTTGCCTTTATCATATCGGCAACGCGGGACGATTTTACTGCAAGAATAATGTTTGTAAAATCAAACTTTTCGAGCAACGATGCGTGATACAAAGCACTCTCTGCCAAAGCCTCTCCCGACGGTCTGCCGTGTTTGGCAAGAATCGTTTTTTCCAGCGAACCGCTGTTTACTCCGATCCTTATCGGTATATTTTTTTCAACGCAAGCGTCTACAACAAGCTTTACACGGGAGTCATCGCCTATGTTACCGGGATTTATCCTTATCTTATCAGCTCCCGCATTTGCCGCCTCGATAGCCATTTTATAATCAAAATGAATATCTGCAACTATCGGGATTTTAACGTCGGAATCTTTCAGTCTGTACACGGTCTTGACAGCATCCATATCGGGCACTGTCATTCTGACAATATCACAGCCGCAAGATTCGAGTTTTTTTATCTGAGCATACGTTTGTTCAAAATCTCCCGAATTTGTATTAGTCATAGACTGCACGGAAATTCCGGCATCTCCGCCTATATACATATTTCCGACCTTTATTTTTTTCGATCTGCGTCTTTCCATATCATTCACCCGATTATCTGAACAGTTTTCCTACGTCGTTTACACACACAAACAGCATCAAAAGCAACAGCAAGCACATTCCCGCAAAATGAATATATCCTTCAACGTTTTTATTTACCGGCTTCTTAAAGATCAATTCATAAAGCATAAATATAAATCTTCCGCCGTCAAGCGCGGGAAACGGCAACATATTCATTACTCCAAGATTAAGCGCAATAAAAGCGCCGAAATACACAAATACGCCCCATCCCATCTTTACTGTTTCGCTCATGACCGCTGTCGTCTCGATGGGGCCGCTCATTGATTTTATCCCGATCCTTCCGGTAACCAGGTAACCGAGCGATTTCCATATTTGATTTATCATAGATGCGCTGTTGTAATAAGTGTGCTGAATTATATTAATAAAATTCTTTTCTCTCGGTTTAAGAGAAAAGTCCATTACTCCCAAAGTAAGTCCTTCTTCGGTTACACGGTAAAAAGTTACGTCATTTAACACGACTTCTTTTCCGTTGCGTATAACCTTTACGTCAACGGGTTTATCCCCCTCGAACATAATGGCGTCCTGAATCTCAACTCCAACCCCCGTCCTTTGACTGCCTATCATAACGATCTCATCGCCTGCCATGAGCCCGGATTCCTGAGAAACGGAGTTCTCATAAAATCCGTCGACGACATTTGATGACAGCTGACTCGACGAAATAACCATACAAAGAACGAGAATAACACCCACAAGAATATTCATAACGGCACCTGCCGCCACTATGATCATTCTCTGCCATACGGGTTTATTCCCGAGTGCGTTCTTATCCTCGGACTCCTCGTCTTCTCCGACCATACTGACAAATCCGCCTATAGGTAAAAGGCGGAGTGAATATACTATTCCCGTTTTTTTAGAGGTTTTTGATATTATTTTCGGCCCCATACCAAGCGCAAACTCGTTTATACCGACGTTAAAAATTCTTGCCGTTATATAATGTCCGAGCTCGTGGATGAATATGAGAAAACCAAAAAACAATATTGCTATAACTATAGTCAATTCTATTTTTTCCTTTCGGATAATTTCTATGTTTTTAATTTATACCCGCAAGTTTTCTGACAGCTTCGCGTGAAATAAGATCAGCCTCTTCTATCTGCTCGATTGTAGGAGAGGTAATATTTTTGTACGAACATACAACTTCTGCAACCATATCCATTATATCGCAGAAAGAGATCTTGTGATCCAAAAACAGATATACCGCCTCTTCGTTTGCACCGTTCAATACAGCGGGTATAAGCCCGCCCTTCTTCATGGACTTGTATGCAAGATCGAGCAAAACGAACGTCTCTTTGTCAGCATCCGCAAACGTCATCTTCCCAAGCTTTGCCAGATCGAGTTTTTGCTGTAATCCCTCTAATCTGTCGGGGTAGGTTATCGCATACTGAATACAAGTTCTCATATCGGGTACGCCCATCTGTGCAAGAACGGCGTTATCAATATATTCGACCATAGAGTGTATTATGCTCTCTCTGTGAACGACAACGTCAACCTTATCAACGTCAATATTAAACAAGTGGCAAGCCTCGATAACCTCAAAGCCTTTGTTCATAAGAGTAGCAGAATCAATGGTGATCTTTCTCCCCATATTCCACGTCGGATGTGCAAGCGCCATTTCGGGCGTGATATTCAAAAGATCTTCCCTCTTTTTACCGAAAAAAGGTCCGCCCGATGCAGTTAGAATGATCCTGCTGACCTGGCTTGACGGATAACCCTCGAGGCACTGAAAGATCGCACAATGCTCACTATCAACGGGAAGCACGCTGACTCCCTTTTTTCTTGCCCTATCCATAACGATGGTTCCGGCAGTAACAAGAGTCTCTTTATTAGCCAAAGCAACGTTTTTACCCGATTCGATCGCCGCCAGCGTAGGTCTGAGTCCTGCTTTTCCGATTATCGAATTCAGAAAAATGTCGCACTTCGTTTCGTATGCGAGCTCCTCAATAGCCTTTTCTCCGCCGACCACGCGGGTAGACGTATCACTGACCTTTGCCTTGAGCTCAACTGCCTTTTTTTCGTCGAGAACGGCACAAGTCTCAGGGGCAAACTCTCTGATCTGCTCTTCAAGCCTGTCAATATCCCCTCTCGCTGTAAGCGCCTTTATCTCTATGTTATGCTTTCTTGCAACTTCTATACTCTGTCTGCCTATCGATCCCGTCGAACCGAAAATGGCTATTGACTTATTTATACCGTTATTAAGCGTCATTATTTACTCCGAAAAATCTTAGCTGAACATTCTGAAAATACCGGACAAATCAAACATCATAAGAACGAATGGAGCTGACGTTATAACAGAGTCAAATCTGTCAAGCACGCCGCCGTGTCCGGGCATAAAATTTCCGTAATCTTTTATACCGTATTTTCTCTTTATAAGCGAGAATATAAGGTCTCCGCACTGCGATACTATCGACAAAAGAAGTCCTACGCAGATAAACGCTATGTAATTTACGTTCGCTTCGATAAAGTTAAAGTAATCAAGTACAAAAGCGTATCCCAAAAGCGAAAGCGTACAGAAAATCGTTCCGCCAACCGCTCCTTCAACGGTCTTCTTAGGGCTGACATCCGGAATAAGCTTGTGCTTCCCGAAGAAGTATCCCGTAAAATAAGCAAATATATCCGTCATCCACGGACAAATAAATACAAGCATATATATCCATACGCCGTGTTCGTAGTCACGCAAAAGCACTATGCTTGAAAAACCGTAAATAATAAGGTTTACTGTTACAAACAGCATCGCCATGTGAGAAATATCCCTCTTGCCTTTCGAAAAAACGGCAACGACAAGCAAACAGAAAAGATATACGACAAACACTTTGTGAGCAAAGCCCAAGAACACCTCTTTGTCGCCGTAATAGTCCCCGTATGTTCTTGCCAATATCGGAAGACCTGCCGCCATCAAGAGCGAAGGGATCTTTATAAACCAGTTCTTTTCTCCTAAGCATCTGAGCATCTCACGGACACCCATAAAGCATCCGAAGCCCATCGATATAGGAAATGCAATCGTGTTTGAAAAATACAAAAACGGTATAAACGCCAGCGTACATATTACCGCCGTTATAATTCTTTTTTTCATTTTCTTAAATTCTCCGTATTAATGTCATACCACGGCACCGAAGCGCCTTGTTCGATTATAATATTCCTCTACCGCACGGTCTACGTCGCGTTCGGTAAAGTCGGGCCAGAGTACATCCGTAAAATACAATTCGGAATACGCGCCCTGCCACATCAAGAAGTTGGACGTACGTATTTCCCCTGCTGTTCTGACTATCAAGTCAGGTTCCGGACAGTGTGCCGTATAAAGATTTGCTGAAATATCAGCCTCGCTGATCTCAGTCTTGCCCTGCGCTATAAGCTTGTTTACAGCATTTACGATCTCGTCCCGTCCGCCGTAATTCAATGCAACGTTCAGTATTCTGCTGTATTTTGCAGAATCACTTTCCGCCTTTTCAAGACGCATTTTAAGTTCGGGAGCAAATTTGCTCTTGTCTCCCAAAAAATGAACCTGTATATTGTCTTTATCCATTACGGTATAAAGATAATCAATATACTCACCGAGCAGCTTCATTATAGCGTCAACCTCGTTCTTCGGACGCTTCCAGTTCTCTGTCGAAAAAGCATAGACCGTTACGCAGTTTATGTTTATCGACCCGCAATACTCCACGATTCTTTTCATAGTCTCCGCACCTTTTTTATGGCCGAATTCGCGGGGCATCCCCTTTTTCTTTGCCCATCTGCCGTTTCCGTCCATAATAAAAGCAATATGCTGCAAGCGGTCGTCTGCTGTGATCTTTTGTTTTTCGGTTTTCTTTTTTAAGCCGAACATATATCAGTACTCCAATCAAAAAGGGCGTGTACCTTGTGGCGCACGCCCGAATAATACGTCAGATATCCATAATTTCCTTTTCTTTACGGGCTGTGATGGCATCTATTTCTTTGATATATTTATCGGTGAGATCCTGAATCTCTTTTTCTGACTGCTTCTGCTCGTCTTCAGTCATCTCACTCTTCTTTTTCATATCCTTTGCTGTATCGTTTGCATCACGACGAATGTTTCTGATCGCAACCTTTGCATCTTCACCCATCTTCGAAACCTGCTTGGAGATCTCTTTACGTCTTTCTTCGGTAAGCTGGGGGAACGAAAGTCTGAGAACTTTACCGTCGTTTGCGGGGGTGATACCGAGATCGGATGCCGTGATAGCGCGGTCAATGCTCTTCAGTGTAGTTGCATCCCAAGGCGAAATAACGATCGTTCTTGCATCCGTAACCTTTACTTCTGCCATCTGGTTGATCTGTGTGGGAACACCGTAGTAATCAACTGTTATTTTATTCAGAACAGCGGGATTTGCTCTGCCGACTCTGATAGACTCGAGTTCGTTCTGGTATGCGGAAATGGATTTTTGCATCTTGCCTTCATATTCTTTTGTTGAAAGTTTCATAGTAATTTCCTCCGTTTATTTAAACTGTTAGTTTTTTTTATTTCAAAACCGTGCCCAAACGCTCGCCGTTTATAACACGAATAATGTTTTCGGGATCATCGAGAGCAAACATCTGTATGGTCAGCTTATTTTCAAGACCAAACGATGCTGCAGTCCAGTCAAGTGCTTTGAGTCCGTTGTTCAAAACGTCAACGTAGCTGATCTCATCAAGCTTTTTTGCAGTCGGGTCAAGCTTGGGATCTGCCGTATACACGCCGTCAATGTTCTTTGCCATAAGTACGGCATCCGCATTGATCTCAGCTGCTCTCAAAACAGCGCCGGTATCCGTCGAGAAATAAGGGCATCCCGTTCCGCCGCCGAAAATAACGATCTTTCCGTTTTCCAAATGCTTTACTGCATCCCTCTGGGTAAACGGATCTGCTATGCGCTCCATATCGATCGCAGTCAAAACAACAGCCTCTGCTCCGACTTCTTCAAAGCCCTGCTGAAGTGCAAGTGAGTTTATTACAGTCGCAAGCATACCCATGTGGTCGGCTCTGCTTCTGTTCATCTTTGCGCCCTGTCTTCCGCCGCGCCAGATGTTTCCGCCTCCTACAACAATGGCAACCTGAACACCCATTCCGACGCACTTCTTTACGGTCGTGCACACTTCGTTTATAAAATCATAATTGAGGATCTCACCCTTGCCGCAATCTTTTGCAAGCGCTTCTCCTGAAAGCTTGAGCAGTACCCTCTTATATATAGGTTTTGTTTCGGACATATCTACTTCCTCCGTTTTTGCACAATTATGCAATTTTATATATTTTACCTTAAAATATCTTTTTTGTAAATACATTTATTTAAATTTATATATATATAATATTAATTTTTTCGCTTCGGCGATATATAAACAAAAAAAGCACACTCTTTTTATAAAAAAGTATGCTTTTTTCTCGTTATCAGTTTATCTCTTTTTATAATCCATAGGCGAGCATGAATAATACTTGGTGAACTGTCTGTAAAAATCACTCGCATTTTTAAATCCGACGCATTCGGATATCTCGTTTACCGTTTTGTCTGTTGCTCTGAGAAGAGCGGCTCCCACCTTTGCTCTGAACTTCAAAGTGTAGTTGTACGGAGACATTCCGGTGCACTTTTTAAATATTCTCGTAAAATGCGATTCGCTCAAATTGCATATATCCGAAAGCTCGTTTACTGCAATAGACTCGTCAAATCTAAAGGCTATTTCCTTTAATGCGGGCATAATGTTATAAATATCGGTCTGCTCGGCATTTCTGATACTCTCAGCCTCAGCAGATTCCTCGGGCACAGCTCCCTTTCTCGACGACAAAAGCGAAAATGTATAAAAATACAGCGCACTCAGCCTTTCATATTCGTCTCGGCAGCTCTTTCCCTCCTGAATGATCTTCTTCAGCAAAGTATTCAGTTCGCCCTCGTTTTCCTTTGTGCATATACAGCTCTTGGGCAAAGCAAGCTCGGGATATCTGTTTCGCATTTCGTAGGGATCAAAATAAACGAAATCCCAGTTACAATTGCTCTTTTTTATACTCTTTGAGCAATGTATAACGTCGGGGGCGATAATAACTGCATCCCCCTCTTTTACGGCATATATGTCATTTTCAAGCAGGAATACGCCGTTTCCAGACACGCATACCCCGATCTGATAACTCGAATGATAGTGCATAGACGGTATTCCGCTGTCCGGGAGATCTCTGTTTTCAGGGAATCCGTAAAAACATTTTCTCTCCGGCGGATTAAAAGGCGCATATTCTACGGGATATTCCGTAATCATTATTCTCTTGGGCATAAGTGACCCTCCGCAGCTCTTTTTCAAACAATTTACGTTGTTTATTATACATTTTTTAGCGTATTCTGTCAAGGTTCTGCAAAACATCGGTTATATTTTTTTGTTTAAAAAAGTATTGGGAGTTGTTTTTTTAGATAATTATTTCAGGTATTTTCTTTTTGTTGCTTCTCCGCCCCTGATATGACGTTCCGCCTTATTTTTATCAAGAACTTTTTTTACGCGCTTATACATAGCGGGGTTTATGTACTTTAGCTTACAAACGATGTCCTTGTGCACGGTGCTTTTGCTTATACCGAAAAAATGTGCCGTCTGCCGAACGGTCGCATCGTTATCGATCATATACGAGGCAAATAATTCGCACCTTTCTCTGTATTTTGAATTGTATCGAATCATATAAAACACCAACCTTTTTTGATTGATACAATATATGTTGCGATAACGAAAAATATATTAATATTTTTTTCCAAAACATATTGACATTCCGAAAAATATGTGTATAATATCTAATGTTGCTTGAACAGAAGCAAATGCGAGAGTGGCGGAACTGGCAGACGCGCACGTTTGAGGGGCGTGTGGATTTACCGTACGGGTTCAAGTCCCGTTTCTCGCACCAAAATCACGGAATACTCTTTTTGAGTGTGCCGTGATTTTTTGTTTTTTTGATTGACAACACTTTTTGCATTTGATATACTTTCATATAGCCGAATAAATATTTTTTCTTATTGGAGGATATAGTATGAAAAGATTTCAAGACAGCATCTCGTTTACGTTTCCATTAGACGGTGTTATGCTTACCGATGCTGCCGGAGAAAGAATCGGGGATACCTTAAAAATCACGGCAAGGGTCGACGCAGCACCGGAGAAAAAGCTAACGCTTAACGGCGAACCGCTTCCATCTTGCGGATTCGGTATGTACAAAAAAGACATTATTCTCGATAAGTTCAAAAACACTTTGGAACTTGTTGATCTTGATACCGGAAACAAGCTTTCTATTGACGTTTATTATCTAAAAAACGGCTATAAGAAATACCGTTTTTCTTTTGACGACGTTATCTGGTCTTTACAAGATCTTAACGAAAACAAGGATGTATATACTTCAATTTTTGATAATCCGTTTTTTAAGCTTGTGAAGCTTATGCACGATAAGTACGGAACGAAGTTTCACGCAAACATCTACTATGAAACGCCCCGCCACGGCGGATTCAATCTTTCGCAAATGACCGATAAGTACAAAGCCGAATGGCAGGACAATGCCGATTGGCTTAAACTCTGTTTCCATGCAAACGCTGACAAGCCCAACCGTCCCTACGCTCACGTATCCTACGAACAAATGTATTTTGAATGCGAAAGAGTTATAAAAGAAATATACAGATTCGCGGGTAAAGAAGTCCATACGAACGGAGTTATGACCCTACACTTCGGTGACTGCTCGGTAGAGGGAGCAAGAGCGCTCCGTGATCTCGGATACAATATACTCACAGGCGGATTTTTCTGGAACAAGCCCACCGGCACCGACACGAGACAATATCTCGATACATTCCAGTGCAGCATACTCACAAAATACGGTTTCTACTACGACAAAGAAGAAGACATATATTTCTTCAGACACAACGGCGGTATCCAGCACAAAGCACCTGAAGAGATCGCGACACACTTTGACAACATGGCTGAAGAATACCCCTTCTTCCAGTTCAAAGACATCGTTCTTCACGAACAGTATTTTTACCCCGAATACCCTAAGCACCAGCCCAACTACTTCGAAAAAATGGATGAAACTATGAAGTGGTGCCATAGCCACGGCTTTGAATCTGTTTTCACGAGCGAAATATTCGACCTTGAAAACAACTTAAAAGAAGATAAATAAACAAAAAAATCCCGACCTTTTATCAAAAAAGTCGGGATTTTTGTTTTTGATCATTTCATTACGCTGAGGAATTCTTGGAGTCTCTTTGTTTTTGGATGTTCGAATACTTCTTTTGCGTTGCCCATTTCGGCAATAACGCCTTCGTCCATAAATATTACTTTGTCGGAAACTTCTTTCGCAAAGCCCATTTCATGAGTTACGACGATCATCGTCATATCTTCTGCCGCAAGCTCTCTCATTACCGCCAAAACTTCAACGGTGATCTCGGGGTCAAGAGCCGACGTCGGCTCATCAAAACACAGTATATCGGGTTTTAGAGCAAGAGCTCTCGCAATCGCCACTCTCTGCTGCTGTCCACCGGAGATCTGACAGGGGTAGCTGTCCATCTTTTCTTCGAGCCCGACTTTTTTCAAAAGCTCTTTTGAATGTTGTATTATCTCTTCTTTTATCTGCTTTTTATTATTTTTGTAGTCGGGGCGCTCCTTCGCCAAAAGCAAGGGTGCCAGGCTCACGTTTTGCAATACCGTATACTGGGGGAAAAGATTAAACGACTGAAATACAAGTCCGAAATGAAGTCTCTTTTGTCTGATCTCGGCGTCCGTCTTTGCCTTTTTATCGTTTGCATCAAAGAGCAGCTCGCCATTCAAGAAAAACTCGCCTTTATCGGGGGTTTCGAGGAAGTTTATGCAACGGAGCAACGTAGTCTTTCCGCTTCCGCTCGAGCCGATTATCGAGAGGACCTCTCCCTTTTCAAGCCCGAAGCTTACGCCCTTCAAAACTTCGTTTTTACCAAATTTTTTATAAATATTCTTTGCTTCAAATATAACCATTTTACACTCCCCCCGATATTACACTTTATAATAATCGAGCTTTTTCTCGAGTTTGCCCAACAAAACGGTCAATATTCCGCAGAATACGAGATAATATGCACCCGTCGCAAACAACGGCCACAACACACCGCTTGATTTAATAAACGCCTGGCCTGCCCAAATCAGTTCGTAAACCGAGATGATTCTTGCAAGTGATGTATCTTTTACAAGGGTAATGATCTCGTTACTCATCGGTGGCACGATCCTCTTTACGACCTGCATCAAAACTATACGGAAGAACACCTGGACCTTGGTCATTCCGAGAACCTGACCCGCTTCATACTGTCCTTTTGATATGCTCTCGATCCCGCCTCTGTATATCTCGGAAAAATAACAAGCATAGTTGATCGAAAAGGCGAGTATAGCCGCAACCATTCTGTCCATTACCTTCCAGGTTGCTATCCAATTCGTAAAGAAATTCGGATCGGAAACGTTTTGCGCCCAGTTCGCCATAAGCCCCGGACCGTAAAATACGATTATAAGCTGGAGCATAAGGGGCGTCCCTCTTATCACCCATACAAACGTCCTGATCACATATCTTATAACCTTAATTTTGCTCATTGAGCCGAAGCATATTATCAGCCCGAGCGGGATCGCAAACAACAGCGTAAAGAAAAACAGCGACAATGAAACGCTGAATCCCGCCGTCAGACTCGAAAAAACACTTTTTATAAACTCCATATATTTACTCCAAAACAACACTCAAGGCAGAGCACAAAAATGCTCTGCCTGAAATGATTTAGTTGTTATAACCTAATATCAGCTTTATGTACGATCAAGCAAGTGTGAGCTCGTATTTAGCAGCAAGCTTATCGAGCGAACCGTCAGCCTTGAGCTCTGCGAGAGCTTTGTTTACTTCAGCTTTGAGGTCAGAACCTTTTCTGAAGCCGATTCCGTAGAATTCTTCGGAGAGAGATGCAGTCATAACGAGATCGGGATAAGACGTACCTTCACCGGTCATAGCCTT
>JAZNOI010000063.1:0-5366 GCA_045580755.1 Eubacteriales bacterium
CGTATAAATGGGGAGACGGAAAGTATAAATCGCTTCAAAAAAACAAGAATATAATTGAAAGTCCTGTAAATATATACGAGATTCATTTGGGTTCTTGGAAACTGAAAGATGACGGATCTTTTTACAGTTATTCTGAATTGGCGGATGAGATCATACCGTACTTAAAAAAGATGAATTATACACATCTTGAGCTTATGCCGATTACCGAGTATCCGTTCGATCAGTCCTGGGGCTATCAAGTAACCGGTTACTTTGCTCCGACGTTCAGATACGGATCCCCCGAGGATCTGATGACACTTGTAGATAAATGTCACCAAAACGGGATCGGAATTATACTTGACTGGGTTCCCGCACATTTTCCGAAGGATTCGTACGGACTTTATCAGTTCGACGGAACCTACTGCTACGAAGTGCGTGATCCCGATATGAACGAGCACCCCGAATGGAATACGAGAATTTTTGACTACTCAAGGTGCGAGGTCAGTTCATTTTTGCTTTCGAGCGCTTTGTTTTGGTTGAGAGAATACCATTTTGACGGAATAAGAGTCGATGCAGTTGCATCGATGTTATATCTCGATTACGGCAGAGAAAAGTACACGCCTAATGTTTTCGGCGGTAATTATAATTTGGATTCGATCAATTTTTTAAAGAAACTGAACGAACATGCGTTTATGGAAAATCCGTCGGTCATTATGGTTGCAGAAGAGTCTACGGCTTTTCCTATGATAACCAAACCAACTTATGACGGCGGACTCGGTTTTAATTTCAAGTGGAATATGGGCTGGATGAACGATATGCTGTCGTATATGTCAGTTGATCCGCTGTTCAGAAAAGGCTGTCACAACGACTTGACTTTTTCGTTGACTTATGCTTTTTCAGAGAATTTTATTTTGCCGCTTTCTCACGACGAGACCGTACACGGCAAAGGTTCTATGATAAATAAAATGCCGGGCGGTTACGATGATAAATTTGACAATCTAAGAACCTTCTATGCTTATATGATAGCCCACCCCGGAAAGAAACTGTCGTTTATGGGTAATGAATTTGCGCAGTTTATAGAGTGGAATTTTAAAAACCAGCTTGATTGGTTCTTACTTGGTTATGAAAAACACAAAAAGATACAGACGTTTGTCAAGGAGTTGAATGAGTTTTATTTAAACAATTCACCTTTTTGGGAAAACGACGGCGATTGGGACGGATTTAAATGGATATCCGCCGATGATGCCGATCAGAGCGTTATAGCCTTCAGAAGAATCAATAAATCGGGAGATGAGGTCGTCTGTATATTCAACTTCTGTCCCGTAACAAGATATAATTACAGATTGGGGCTTCCTGTCGATGCAAAATATACGGCTGTATTTTCTACCGATAGGGCGAGATTCGGCGGACATTCCGTAAGGCTTAAGAGTGTAAAGGCACAACATATTCCCATGCACGGATACGATTATTCCGGCGAGTTTACAATACCTGCTATGTCGGCAGTATATTATAAAATAGACAAAAAATAATTTTGGAGGGAAATTAGATATGTTCCAAAAAAAAGAATGCGTTGCAATGATTCTGGCAGGAGGTCAGGGAAGCCGTCTCATGGTCCTAACCGAGAATACGGCAAAACCGGCAGTTCCTTTTGGCGGAAAATACAGACTGATTGATTTTCCGTTGTCGAACTGTGTTAATTCGGGTATAGATACCGTAGGTATTTTGACTCAGTATCAGCCCCTTCAACTTAATGAATATATCGGAAACGGTATGCCCTGGGGACTCAACAGTTCAAACGGAGGTATCCACGTACTCTCTCCCTATTCAAAGAGCGAAAGTTCCGAGTGGTATAAAGGAACTGCAAATGCTATTTTCCAGAATATTTCGTTTATAGACAGATACGACCCCACAAACGTTCTCATTCTCTCCGGAGACCATATTTATAAGATGGACTATGCAGAAATGCTCAGAGCCCACGTTAAGAAAAAAGCAGACTGCACGATCGCCGTACTCGACGTTCCGATCGAAGAAGCTTCAAGATTCGGCATTATGAATACAAAGCCTGACGGAAAGGTTTATGAGTTTGAAGAAAAGCCTAAGAATCCGAAGAGCACGAAGGCTTCTATGGGTATTTATATATTCAAGTGGAATGTGCTTAAAAAATATCTGATAGCAGACAACGAGGATCCTGAGTCAAGCAATGACTTCGGCAAGAATATTATTCCGAAATTGATCGAAGACGAGCATAAGCTCTTTGCTTATCAGTTTGACGGTTATTGGAAAGACGTCGGAACGATCGACAGCCTCTGGCAGTCAAATATGGATATATTGGGTGACGATCCCGAGTTCGATTTGTTTGACGGAGACAAGAAGATCTATTCAAGAAACTACGCTCACCCCTCTACCTATATCGCAAAAGGTGCAAAGATCGTTAATTCTTATATCGCAGAGGGCAGTACGATATATGGAAACGTGTATAACTCGATTATTTCCACCGGCTGTACTGTCGGAAAGAATGCTGAGATCTCAAACAGCTTTGTAATGCCTAATTCGGAGATCGGACGAAACTCGGTCGTTAAATATGCTATAATCGGTGAGGATTCGGTTGTAAATGCAAATGCTCGAATAGGCGACCTTCCTGAATTCTATGATAAGAATAAATGGGGAATAACCGTTGTCGGAAAAGACAAGGTAGTTCCTCAGAATAAGATTCTGTTACCCAAAGAAGTATTCTAAAGAAAAGTTTTTCTAAACAAATCAAAAGAATTGAACAGAAAGGTAGATTATTGCCATGAAAGCAATGGGAATTATTTTTTCAAATATATATGACAGCACTTTGGGAGAACTCACCAATCACAGAACGGTTGCGTCTCTGCCTTTTGGCGGAAGATACCGTCAGATCGACTTTGTTTTGTCGAATATGTCAAATTCGGGTATTTATAAAGTTGGTTTGATAACAAAATATAATTACCGTTCGCTTATGGACCATCTCGGTTCTGCGGCTGACTGGGATCTAAGAAGAAAGAACGAAGGCCTCGTGATTCTTCCTCCTTTTGCAAGCGGATATACCGGTGTTTATAAAGGAAAGCTTGAAGCATTATATTCCGCTGTATCGTTTATCGATAACCCTAACTATGAATACGTTGTTATTTCCGATACGACGGTTCTTTGCAATATGGACTTCCGTCCGGCTATCGAAAACCACATGAAGACGGGCGCCGACGTTACGATCATTGCAAACAAGGAATTAAACGACACCTCGAAGAAACATCCTCTTATATTGGAGGCAGACAAAAAAGGAAAGACGACTTCAATGTTGATAGATTCGCCTTCCGATGATACATCGTACGTTGGTATGGGCGTGTTTATTATAAAGAGACAGCTTCTCGTTGACGCTATCAACGAGTCTCACGCAAAAGGATACGTTCATTTTGAAAAAGATTATCTCCAGAGATATTTTAACGCGGGCAAACTTAAGATCTATACTTATGAATTTAAGGGAACCGTGCTCAGAAACGAGAATATAAAGAGCTACTTTGCAAACAATATGGCTTTGCTTTATGAAAAAACAAGAGTAGGACTATTCGGAAAGAGACCGATCTATACGAAAGTAAGAGACGAAATGCCCACGTATTACGGCGAGGGATCGGTCGTTGCAAACTGCCTTATGGCAGACGGATGCAAACTTTACGGAGAGGTATACGATAGCATTTTGTTCCGTGACGTCACTTTAAATGAGGGATCGTGTGTTAAGAACAGCATTATTATGCAGGGCACACGAGTCGGTAAAAACGTTAAACTTGAATGCGTTATTCTCGATAAGAACGTAACGATCAGAGATAACACCGAACTGAAAGGAACACCCGAACACCCCGTTATAATCAAAAAAGGAGAGACTGTATGAAAATTGTCTTCACAGCAAGTGAAGCTGCACCGTTTATAAAAACAGGAGGCCTCGGTGACGTCGCTGAGGCACTTCCTGCTGCTTTATCAAAAATAAAGGGTAATGAAGTTAATTTGTTTTTGCCTTATTACGGTAAAGTAAAAAATAATCCGAATATTGAGACTACGCTTATCACCGATTTTTATATCGATCTTTCGTGGAGAAAGCAGTATGTCGGAGTATATAAATACAAGAGCAGAAAGAAAAAGCTCAACGTATATTTTATTGATAACGAGTATTATTTTGACAGAGAGACCGAATACGGTCAGTCCGACGACGGAGAACGTTTTGCTTATTTTTCAAAAGCCGTACTCGAAGCCGTTGTAAAACTTGATATACGCCCTGACGTTATTCACTGCAACGACTGGCAGACAGCCCTCGTTCCCGTGTTTCTTCATGCTTTTTATACAGAACAGTTGTCCGGAGTAAAAACAGTCTTCACGATACATAATATTGAGTATCAAGGGTGGTGTGATCAGTATTTTCTCGAAGATACATTGGGACTTGATGAATCATACAGAAATAAACTCACGTACAACAACTGCATAAACTTTATGAAGGGAGCGATCCTTTCGGTTGATGCCTTGACGACGGTTTCAAAAACCTATGCAAGCGAGATAAAATATCCTTATTACGCGCACGGATTGTCTCCCATTATCGAGGAGCATTCATTTAAGCTTGACGGCGTTGTAAACGGCATAAACCTCGATATGAATAACCCTGCAACTGACAGCGCGCTGTTTTGCAATTACGGGTTATCTGATTATAAGATCGGAAAAGCCGAAAATAAAAAAGCGCTCCAGGAACTTCTCGGACTCGAGGTCAGGGACGATGTGCCTTTGATCGGAATGGTTTCGAGGATCGTCTCTCACAAGGGATTTGAACTTATTTGCGACATTGCCCGCGATCTTATGAAATGGGATGTACAGATAGTTATTTTAGGTACGGGAGACCCATCTTTTGAGAATTTCTTAAAGAGCATTGCAGCATCGAACAAGAAGAAGTTTTCATTGAATCTTTGCTTTAATTCCAAGCTTGCATCTCAAATATATTCGGCGTCCGATATTTATCTTATGCCTTCAAAGAGTGAGCCTTGCGGTCTTTCTCAACTTATAGCGATGAGATACGGAACTATTCCCGTTGTAAATGCTACGGGCGGTTTAAAGGATACCGTTGAACCTTTCGACGGCAGATCGAAGGGAACCGGATTTAATTTTCAATCTTTCAGCAGAGAAGATCTGATCGATGCATTGAGACGTTGTTTGGAAGTATACGGCGGAGATAAGGATAAATGGAATCTGATAGTTGAAAATGCTATGAAATACGATTCATCCTGGGACAAGCCTGCAAAAGAGTATATGGAGATATACAACAAGACAACAGCTCATTAATTTTAGTATTCAACAATTTTGATATAAACAGTTAATACCTTAAGGAGAACACT
>JAZNOI010000064.1:0-28523 GCA_045580755.1 Eubacteriales bacterium
CTGGAGTCAAGAGGGCGCTTTTACAAAAGCGCGTCTCTTGTGGGGTTCGGGGCGAAGCCCTGATTGTATGTGCTTCTTAAAAAACGCGTCAGCGTTTTTGTTTTTTTATAAACGGGACGTCGAAGGCGCCGTCCCCTACAATAAAGATTATTAAATTTTAAAAGTTTTGGTTGGAGTCAAGAGGGCGCTTTTACAAAAGCGCGTCTCTTGTGGGGTTCGGGGCGAAGCCCTGACAGTATGTGCTTATTAAAAAACGTTACGCCTCGAACGAGCTTCTCAGAATATCTCCGGGCTTGACCTCGAAGGGCGTCTTTACGTAGACGTACATTCCGGGGTGAGGGGCGGATTCGATTGTGTTTCCTTTTTCGTCGAGTATCTGTTCTACTGTGAAGGAAATTCCCACTTTTCCGGGAGAGAGAAGGTCGGCTTTGTCGCCCACTTTAAATTTGTTTCTCTGTCTGAAATATGCAAGCCCCGTGTTTGCATCATAGCCTTCTGCGATGGCGTAATAAGACTGCTCGCAAACGTTTTTGCTTCCGATAGTGATGTTTGCGTTTTCATTTACGTTGTCGTAGAAGTAGCCTGTAGAATAGTCTCTGTGGCTGACGCTTTCGAGTTCTTTCATCAACAGAGGATCGAATTTGTAATTCTGTTTGTCTGCAACATAGCTGTCAATAGCCATTCTGTAGGCGTTTGTAACGCAGGCGGTATAATAGGCGCTCCTCATTCTTCCTTCGATCTTAAAGCAGTCTATGCCGCATTCCATAAGGTCGGGAATGTGTTCTATCATACACATATCTTTCGATGCCATAATAAACGTACCTTGATCCGTTTCGATAATGGGCATACGTTCATTGGGGCGCTTTTCTTCCTCTATCTCGTACATCTTGTAGTTCCACCTGCAAGGTTGCGAGCATGCGCCTCTGTTTGCGTCTCTGCCGTTAAGATTACCGGATATAAGGCATCTTCCGCTGTAAGATATGCACATTGAGCCGTGGATAAAACATTCAAGTTCAAGTTCGGAGGATATTCGTTTTCTGATCTCTCTGATTTCGTTTAGGTTCAGTTCTCTTGCAAGAACTATTCTCGAGGCACCCATTTTATGCCAGGCATTACACGATGCATGGCTGACCGAGTTTGCCTGTGTCGAAATATGTATCTGCATTTTTGGCAGTATCTTTCTGACCGTCTCAAAAACGCCGAGGTCGGATACGATAAGCGCATCAACACCCGAGTCTCCTATTTCGCCGAGATAATTTTCAAGCATTTCGTATTCATACCAATGGGGCATTGTGTTTACTGTAAGATAAACCTTTTTGCCGAGCGAGTGTGCGTGTTTTACCGCCTCAAAAATGCTTTCTACGTCAAAGTTGGTTGCCGCGGCGCGCATACCGAAAACGTTGCCGGCAATATAAACGGCATCAGCTCCGTAGCATAGCGCGCTTTTAAATTTTTCCATATCTCCTGCAGGAGATAAAAGTTCAATACTCATATATCACCTTTAAACTTATATCCCCGCAGAGTGTGCGGGGATATATCAGTTTTTCGTATTCTTTGGTTATCCTACGACCGTGCCGTCTTTCTTTGCAGCGGCGGCATTGGCGTCAACCTTTGCGATATTTGCCAAATGTTCGTCGTAGTTTCTTCCGTAAAGCATCTTTCCGTCAATATCCGAAACGAAGAAATAATATGCCTGGGTCGTCTGTTCGGGATAGAGAGCAGCTCGGATAGCCTTAAGTGTAGGATTACTTATAGGACCGGGGGGGAGTCCCGAGTTCTGATAAGAGTTGTAGGGATCGTCGATCAAAGTATCTTCGTGGCTAAGATCCTCTTTTCTCTCTTCGAGAATATACTGGATAGTCGAGTCGCAGTCGAGTCTGTGGTTGTAATAGGCGCTGTTCAAGCGGTTGTGTATGACCGACGAAACGATCGGATAGTCGACCGAATACTTGGCTTCCATCTGTATAATAGAGGCAAGGTTGATCACGTCGTCAATTGACATTCCCGCTTTTTCACATTCCTGTTTGTACTGAATACTGAATTTAGCGTAGAAGTTTGCGAGCATCTTATCGATGATAACGGTTTCTTCCGATTCCTTGTAGAAGTAATAGGTGTCGGGGTAGAGGTAACCTTCGAGTCTGTATTTTCTGTCGGGATCGAGGTCGGTCAAGCTGTCGATAAACCAGTAGTCGTATTCACCGTGCTGGATCGCATCGATAAAGCCTTCTCTCGTTCCGATTCCTTTTTCTTCAACAAGCAGATTTATAATATCGTCAACCGTGTAGCCCTCGGGAATGGTAACTCTGACCTCTGTCAGACCCGTGGAATTAACTTTAATAAACGTTCTCAAAAGCTCGTCGTAGTTCTGAGAGGGCGAGACTGTGTATATACCGGGAACGTATCTGCCGGGGTCATTTCCTCGTATATTCGTATACAAAACGAATATGTCGGGATAGCTTATGACTTTTTTCTCGTGCAGTTCCTCGGCAATCTCGTCAAGGGTGGCGTGTTCGGGAATCTCGACCTGAATGCTGACGTCCGATTTAACAAAGGCAAAAACGTCGTTTGCAACAACGATTATAAAGTATGCCAAAGTGCAGGATATAAGCAATACCGCACCTATATAAATAAGCGATTTTGCAAGAAGGGTGAGCGGATTTGCCCCCCTCGTCTTTTCTCCAACCGGTTTAATGGGCTTAACTTTTGGCTGTTTGACCGACTCAGGCTTTCTTCTTGTGCCGCTCGAGGCACCGAAAACCGTCTTCTGTCCCGTAACGTTGGTAACCTTGGGAGCCGTTTTTGGTTGCTGAGCTCCGTTAGGGCTTTTAATTTGATTAGCCTGTGTTGCGGCTTTTTGAGCACCTACAACTCCGACTGCCGTTTTTATCGGCGAAGAGGGGGATGTCGGCGTTCTCTTCGTTCCGGCAGGAGCACTGTTTTGTGCCGACGTGGGTGCAGGCGAAGCAGGCTTTGGCTTTGACTGCTGTTCTCGTTCAGCTTTTGCTTTTCTGTGTGCGTCAAAATCGAAAATATCCATATCGTTGTAAACGGTAACGTTTTCTTTTGGAGTCGGTTTTTCGGTTTGAGCGCTTTTCTGCGCCGGATTCGAACCGGTTGCTTCTTTCTTGATTTCGTTGTCGTTCATATATGTTTTCCTTTTTTTTAATGTAGATCTATTTTGATATAAATTTATCTCTTGTTTGATGGGCCAAACTCTACAAAATAAGAGTAACTACGAGGAATAACAGTATGCAAGCCAAAAAGCTCGGTGATACGAGGGCTTCGAAAATAAGCTTGATCCCGCCCTCGCGCTTTGTTGCCTCGGGGGGCGACTGTTCTCCTTTTACGCCGGACGTATACAGTATGTTTTCGGCACCGTTAAATGAAAGTATAAGAAATACTATAAACAGCGTCGTTACCACGAATATGAAGAATATAAGGCTGTTTGGCGCCTTTATAACGTCCCAGAGTATCGATTCAAAGAAAATTGCATACAGGTTGTTCAAAAAGTGCAGCAAGAATGCCGACCAAAGAGACTGTGTAACGTATACCGCGTATGCGGAAACGATTCCGAAAAATATATACACGGGAAGCTGAGACAGGTTGAAGTGCAGCATTCCGAACATAAGGCCGGATAAGATAACTGCGGTGGAAACGCCGTATTCCGAATATTCTGCAAGCAGTATTCCGCGGAAAATGTATTCTTCCGTTACGGCAGGCAGAACCGCAAACGTGATAACTATATAAACCAAGTTTGTCCACGACGAGCCGCCCGCGGGAGTGAAGGTGTCATAAAGCGAGTACTGATGTCCGCTTCCGAAAAGGTTAAACACAACGGTATTTACAAGCGTACTGCCAAATACCAGAGCACCGAAGGTGGCAAAAACGAACCAGATATTCCTTGCCGACAGCTTTTTTAATTTAAGCTTTTCGGCTGTAGTCTCTCCCCTGAGCTTGCAATAAAAGATGCCGGGGAGAATAAATATCAGTATTTGCAAGATGATCATTGAAAGATAAACGCTGTCGTTCGTTTGCAGGGCAGATACGTTTATATATCTTGAGGAGATAAGGAGCGCGTATATCACGAGTACGAGCAGAGGGGCTGTAAACGTGCTTTTAATTTTTTGCAAAAGTAATCACTCCTTTTTCGGTTATCACAATATCGGATCTCAAGTCGAATCTTCCGTTCGGAATCTCGTCTACTATAAAATCGCTGTATACGAAACCTGCTTTGATTCCCTTAAAAGAGGAGAGAAATCTGTCGTAATACCCTTTACCGTAACCGAGCCTGTAGCCTCTTTTGTCGTAAACTATGGCGGGAAGAACGCAGATCGGATGGTCGTTTTCGTTTTTGTAAACGGGCATATCGGTCGTAGGCTCAAATATGCCGTACATTCCCGATTTTAGCTGATCTAACGACGTAACGTAATGATAGACCATTTTGTTGTGTTCAATACAGCGTGGATATGCGATCTTTTTGCCTTTTTTCAGGGCATCTTCGGCAATAATGCGGGTGTCGATCTCGTATTTTAAGGGAGAATACAGAAGAATGGTGTCGGCATATCTGTAAGAGTTAAGCGCAATGAACCTGTTGCAAATAGCTTCGCTCATCTGTTGCCTTTGCTTATCGTCCAACAGTTTGCGTTTTTCTTTGTATTCGTTTCGTATTTGTGTTTTTTGTCCTTTTATATTATTTATCATATTCTTTTATAATTTATGCAAATATGGAGTTTTTTATTTTTTCGGCAGTTTCAACGCCTTTGAGCGCGGAAATGATTTCGCACGAAAACTCAATGGCTTTACCCATGCTTTTCGCCGTGATAATATTGCCGTCTCTGACACAGCCGCATTCCTGTACAAAAGCGCCGTGCAGGCAGTGTTCAAATCCGGGGAAACAGACGGCTTTTTTATTTTCAAGCA
Organism: Eubacteriales bacterium; assembly: GCA_045580755.1. Classification (GTDB taxonomy): domain Bacteria; phylum Bacillota; class Clostridia; order Oscillospirales; family CAG-272; genus RGIG1995. Next base: position 4,921 of record JAZNOI010000064.1, read on the forward strand.
GACCTTTTTCTCCGAGAATATAGGGGGCAGCGCATATAGCGCAAATAAGGGCGCCTTTTTCGTTTGCTTCATCGACAAGCAAATGCACTTTTTTGTTTGCATTCAGGTTATCTGAGCCGGGCATACCTCCGGGGAGTATAACGGCGTCTATGTTTTCGAAAATAACCTCTCCGATAACTTTGTCTGCAATGACTTTTATTCCGTGAGCACCGACGACTTCGGCGGTTTTGTTTACCGAAACCGACAAAACGTCGATCTGCGCTCTTTTAAGCATATCTATGGGTGTCAAAGCTTCGATCTCTTCAAAGCCGTTTGCCAAAAATACGTATACCATAATCAGTTTCTCCCCAAAAGGATCAAAGTTCCAAAACTTTTACTATATCTTCAAAAATATCACCGATCGTTTTAAGATTTCCGTTTTCATCACAGCAGTGGATCATATCCCAGTTTAGCTTTTCGCTTGAATAAACGGCGGCAGAATAGCTGTTGATCAAATGATTGCTGTCGGCTTCGTGAATATCTTTGACTCTGCCGGTCTGTTCCGAACGGCTGTTTATGAGAGACATTGAGACCTCGGGTTTCATTTCGAGATAGACGACTCTGTCGGGAGCGGGAAGACCGATCTTCTTGAATTCAAAATCCCAAAGCCATTCGAGAAATCCGTCCCATGTTTCGCGGGGAAGCTTTGAAAGCTGGTGAACGGCATTCGCGGAGGTGTATCTGTTTGCGATTATATAAGTGTTGTCGTCATAATAATCTTTGGACCAGTCTGTTTTAAAACTGTAATACCTGTCCATAGCGAAGAATACTGAAGCCGCGTAAGCATTCGTATCCTCGGGATTTTTGCCAAGTTCACCTTTTAAATACATATCGACAAAAGCAGAGCCTTTTCCGTCGTACGTCGGAAAAGATAAAAGTCTGACCTTTTTGCCTTTCTCGATAAGATATTTTGCGAGTCTTTTGCTTTGAGTCTCTTTGCCCGAGCCGTCAAGCCCATCGATAGCAATAAGTTTTGCCATATTTATCTCCTACAAAATAGAAATTACGTTAGTCTTCCTGTTTGAAAGCCATTTCCATATAATCCTGGCGGCTGATAAGTACGGTGCGCGGTTTTTGACCTTCGGGAGGGCTGACGATTCCTTTTTCCTGCATAATGTCAATGAGTTTTGCCGCTCTGCCGTAGCCGATAGACAAGCGTCTCTGCAACAACGAAGTGGAGATCTTGTCCATTTCTATTGCAAGTTCGACTGCCGCTCTGAACAACGGATCGCCGTCGTCGTCGCCGTCGGAATCGAGCGCATGGCCGCCCTTGCCTTCGCCGCATTTTGCAGCTTCTTTTTCGATGCTTTCAATTACGCTTGCATCGTAGGAGCTGACGCCGCTGTTGGTTTTTATAAATTCAATGATCTTTTCTATTTCGGATTCACTGACGAATGAGCCCTGAACACGCGCGGGTTTCGAGAAGCCTACGGGTGCGTAAAGCATATCGCCTCGTCCGATAAGTTTTTCGGCTCCCGCAATGTCGATGATCGTGCGCGAGTCTACCTGAGAAGCCATCGTAAACGCAATTCTTGAAGGAACATTTGCTTTGATAAGGCCGGTTACTACGTCAACTGACGGTCTTTGGGTACCGATAACAAGGTGCATACCTGCGGCTCTTGCCTTTTGAGCGATACGGCAGATGGAATCTTCAACCTCTTTGGGAGCTGTCATCATAAGGTCAGCCAACTCGTCGATAACGATCACTATCTGCGGCAGGAATTCTTTTTCGGGGTCGTCTTTTGTAATTCTGTTGTAGCTTGCAACGTCTCGAACGCCTACTTCCTCGATAAGCTCAAAACGTCTGTCCATTTCCGTTACAGCCCAATGAAGCGAGCCTGCCGCTTTTTTAGGGTCGGTAACTACGGGGACGAGAAGGTGGGGGAGTCCGTTGTATATGCTGAGCTCGACTTTTTTGGGGTCGATGAGGATAAGTTTAACTTCATCGGGCGTAGCCTTGTAAAGAAGGCTGACGATCATGGAGTTGATACAAACCGATTTACCCATACCGGTTGCACCCGCAATGAGAAGGTGGGGCATTTTTGCAATGTCGAGATAAATGGGAGTGCCCGCAACGTCCATGCCGAGACCGACTGTTACTCGGCTCTTTGCGTTTCTGAACTGCGGATTGTCGATCAACTCTTTTAAGTATACGGTGGACACGTTTTTGTTCGGAACTTCAATTCCGACTGCAGCTTTTCCCGGAATGGGCGCTTCTATTCTGACACCCGAGGTCGCAAGGCTGAGGGAGATGTCGTCAACGAGGTTGGCTATCGTGCGAACACGGACACCTTCCTCGGGAGCGAGCTCGTAACGGGTGATCGAGGGACCGCGCGAAACGTCAATAATTCTCGTTCTGACCTTAAAGCTGCGGAGCGTTTCTACCAGCTTGATAGCCGTTGAACGCATTTCTTCGCTGACGTCCTCGTTTTTAACGTTGTTTTCTTGGTTGAGCAGAGAGTAAGGCGGGAAAACGTATTCCTTAACGGGTTGAACTTCCTTAACGGGCTCTTTAACGGGTTCCTTGATCTGTTTACGTTCAACCATAAGTTCGAGCTCTTCGGCGTTGGGAACGCTTCCGTCAGTCGCAGACGAAGGCATATCGTTTGCCGATTCGTCGAAAATTGCCTCGAGGCTAACTCTGTCTTTTGCGGGGGTGTTGATGGGAGTTATTGTTTCTTTTTTTGCGTTGTTAACTTTTTCTGCAAGGTCGTCGAGAGGAACGTCGGGATCAAAAGGCGGTTCGTCGTCCGTTTTGCTTTCGTTTTCCTTTGCGTTCTTTTTGGATTTGAGGGCGGCATCATACGCCGTCATATCTACGGGAGAATCGTCTTCTTCGGGTTCCAATGCCGATTCGTCGATCTTGAGCTTTTTCTTGTTGCCGGGGCTGTGCCATACTTTTTGTTCGGTTTTTATGTCGTCGGGATCATACTCGACGTATCTGCTTTCTCTCCACTCTTTTATCTTGTTTTTGATGACCTTAAAAGCGGAAAACGGTGTGAGACCGAAAGTGAAAGTCGTAAACACTACCAAGAGAAGCAGAAATATGCATATCGTGAGGGGCTTGTCTATGCAGGTTACGAATATAACCGAGATAAGACCGCCTATAAATCCGCCGCCGCTCCAGTTGTCGCCGCCTACCCACCATTTTTCGGGGTTGAAAGTCAATTCGCCCTGAAGTATGTGAATGAATACGGAGAGCGAGAGGGCAACGATGAGACATGAAACGAGCTTCAAAATATATGAATTTGTTTCAACGGTCTTCTTCCATACGAAAGCTTGTATGAGTATGAGGAAGGGAACGGTTATTGCTCCCCAACCGAGAAGCCCGCATAAAGCAGGCTTTATTACTTGACCGATGAAACCGGAATAGTCCGGGAATAATAAGAAGAACATAACGGCGAAAGCCAATACGCCTAAAGCGTAAGGGATTATATGATTGGCGATGCTGTTGGGGTTGCCGGGTTTCTTCTTTTTGATCGTGGGTTCTTTTTTTGCCGCCGGCTTTTTCTGGGGTTGAGCCTGAGCAGGTTTTTTTGTTGTTTTCTTATATGTCGGCATTTTACTTCCTCGCTTTTATGTTAATTAACCGAAAAATATTGCCAAAAGGCCTACAACGAAGCAATAATATGAGAAGATTCGGAAATTGGATTTTTTTGAGATGAATATGAGAAACTTCATTGCAAGTATACCGACGATCGCCGCGGTCAGCGTGCCGACTATATAGGGAACGATGTCGGTGGACGGAATCGGGTTTTCAAATACGTCTTTTATGGAAAAAATGTTTGCTCCGATGATCGCGGGGATCGAGAGAATAAACGAGAATTTTACGGCGTATTCTCTTTTAAATCCCATGAGCAGACCGCCGGTTATCGTCGAACCCGAACGGGAAAGTCCGGGGACGATCGCACACATCTGGCAGAGCCCTACGAACAGTGCGTTTCTCGGTTTTGTGTTTTCGAGGGATACCGTGCCTTTTTCAAGCTTGTCGGAAATGAAAAGTACTACTGCGTTCAATAAGAGTATTCCGCCGATTATTTTCGTGTAACCGCCGATTATTTCAACGTAGTCTTTTAAGAAGACTGCAGCTACGAGGGGGAGGATCGCTATTATAACGAAGATAACGAAGCGTTCGTTTTCGTTGTATTCGGATAATTTGAATTTGCCCTTAAAAACTTTGCCCAGCATTGTGAATGCCGCGGGGATAAGACTGAATATGTCTTTGTAATAAACTATGAATACCGCAACGAGAGTGCCGAAGTGAAGCAATATGTCAAAGGTGAAATGAGAGGCTTCCAAATTGTCCATCCCAAAAAGGTTTTGAGCTATTGCAAGATGCGCCGAACTCGATACGGGGAGAAATTCGGTTATTCCCTGAATTATACCGTATATAATTGCCAAAAATATATTCATAACTCCACTCCTGTGTATAAAAGGTTATATATAATATATAATAACATATTATGCAGAAAATTACAATAGAAATTGCGAATAAATAGAATAATTAAATGATAAACGGAAAGGGAAGAATAATGCTCGTGTTGAGTGCGTTGGCGGCAGGTTTTATAAACGGTTTGTTCGGGACGGGCGGCGGGATAATACTTGTTTTTGTGTTAAACGAACTGAATAAGAAAAAGAAAGAAAAAGAGGGAGACGGCAAAGATGTTTTCGTGACGGTTTTGACCGTTACTACCGTGATGTCGGTCGTGTCCGCTGTGGTCTATTATATAAAAGGCGGAATGGACTATTCGGAGTGTATCAAGTACGGGATCGCTGCAGTTCCCGGAGGGATACTGGGAGCGTATTTGCTTGATAGGCTCAAAACCGAAACGGTAAATAAGATTTTTTGTGCGCTCGTTATATGGGCGGGAATGAATATGTCGGGGATAATATAATTATGATGTTTTTGGTTGATCTTGCAGCGGGTGCGGCAATAGCCGCGTTGGCGGGAATGGGTGTCGGCGGTGGCGGCTTGCTCGTTTTGTATCTTGTTTTTGTGAAGGGGATGGGGCAAACGAATTCACAGGGGATAAATCTTGTGTTTTTTGTGTTTGCGTCTGTGTCGGCATTATTTATTCATTTAAAGAAAAGAAGTATAGATGTTAAGAAGACGGTGAAGTTGATGTGCTTTGGCGGTCTGGGCGCGGTTGCAGGAGGGCTGGCTGCAAGCTTTTTTGAACAGAATACCGTCAGAAAAATGTTTGGTTGGTTTTTAATTATAAGCGGATTATTGGGAATTTTCAAAAAAAGAAAAGAAAAAAACAAAAAAGGGGTTGACAAAACGAAATTGTTGTGATATTATACTGGGGTAATCTAAAGACAGCAGGTGACACAGTAAATCCTGCCGAGGATGACAAACATTCAAATAGTGAATTGGTTTGCTTTCTTTCGGTGCGTAATGTGTACACTGCAAGAAAGCATTTTTGATTCAGGAGGTGAAAACCATGCCGAGCGCAAAAATATTGGAACAGAAGAAAGCTGTTGTAGCAGACCTTACCGAAAAACTTAAGAACGCTACTTCAGGTGTAGTTGTAAACTATTCCGGTATCACAGTTGAAAACGATACAAAGCTTCGTGCAGAACTCCGCAAGGCCAATGTTGAATATAAAGTATACAAGAACACTTTGACAGCAAGAGCGTGCGAAGAAGCAGGCCTTGGCGGTCTCAAAGATCAGTTCGAGGGTATGACCGCTATCGCGATCAGCGCAGAAGATCCCATCGCTCCCGCAAAGATCCTCAAAGAGTATGCAGACAAGCTCGATACATTTGAGATCAAAGCAGGATTCCTTGATGGCGAAGTAATGGACAAGGACCAGGTACTTGCACTTGCAGAAATTCCTTCGAAGGAAATTCTCATTGGACGTATCATCGGAAGTCTTATGTCTCCCCTTTACGGCTTTGCATTTGGATTGCAGGCAATTATCGACAAGAATGGCGAAGGTGCGGCTGAACCCGCAGCTGAAGCAACAGAAGCATAATTTGAGCTTCACAAAAACAAAAGAAAGAAAACAATATAACATATTTGGAGGTATATTAAAATGGCAAACATTGAAAATATCATAGAAGAATTAAAATCTCTTACAATTCTCGAACTTGCTGACCTTGTAAAGAAGGTTGAAGAAGAATTCGGCGTATCTGCAGCTCCCGTAGCAGTAGCAGGTGCAGCAGCTCCCGTTGCAGCAGCAGCTGAAGAAAAGACTGAATTTGATGTAGTACTTAAGGAAGCAGGCGCTAAGAAGCTTGACGTTATCAAGGCTGTTCGTGAGATCACAGGTCTTGGACTTAAGGATGCTAAGGATCTTGTTGAAGCAGCTCCCAAGGTAGTTAAGGAAGCAGCTCCCAAGGAAATGGCAGAAAGCATCAAGAAGCAGCTTGAAGATGCTGGCGCAGTTGTTGAACTCAAGTAATTTAGAGACAACGAAGTATATTGACTTGGCAAGTTTCGCATAAAGCGGAACTTGCCGAGGAAAATATAATAATTTAATATGCAGAGATGGCTGAGCTGGTCTAAGGCGCACGACTGGAAATCGTGTGAACGCTAATACCGTTCCGAGAGTTCGAATCTCTCTCTCTGCGCCAAACAAAAAACACCCCAAGGGGTGTTTTTTGCGTTTTAGGAAAAAAGAGAGAGATTATTTCTATAGCGGCTTTTATCTGTCGGTAGAAAGTCATCCTCGTAGGGGCGTTCATTGAACGCCCGCGGGCGACAAGATGGTCGCCCTGTGGCAAAAGCGAAATATTTACAAATCAATTTACAATTTTATGATATAATGTTTATATCTCACCTAACGTTTTCAAAATTGCTCGGACTATATAGGTGAAAGCATTGATCAATCGCTTGGAGAAAGAAAATGAAAAAAAGAGACTTGCTGAATTTTTTTGATGATGACTTGCTTGACAAACTATTCGGCTTTTGTTATGCAAGAACAAATGACAGTTACGAAGCAGAGGAGCTTTGCTCGGATATTGTTTATGCTCTCGTAAAAACTGCACATGGTGATGGGGAGATAGAAAATATTTATCCGTTTGTTTGGAAAATTGCGCGCAACGTTTACGCCGATTATTCAAACAACCGCAGAAAACAAGCGGAGATAGCATCTAAATGTGATTCTGAAGAAATATTACTTAGCAGTGTAGCAGAAGATTATCCTGATGACACCTCTGAACTATTAACTTTCGTTTATCGTAGGATGGCGTTCTTAACGAAAGCATATCGTGAAACAATGATAATGTTCTACTTAGACGGTCTTTCTATCGCGAAGATAGCGGCCAAGCAAGGAATAAGTGAAGTCGCAGTTCGTCAAAGACTATTCTCGGCAAGACAGAAGATCAAAAGTGAGGTAGAAAAAATGTCAGAAACATATAATAAGCCCGTAGCTCTTGATAAAATAAACTATGTATTTTGTGGGACGGGATCTCCCGCTTGGGGAGATCCGAGTGATGTCTGTAACAGAACACTTTCTAAGCATATTGTATGGCTTTGTCACAAAAAGCCAATGAGCGCGTCGGAAATTGCGGAAGAACTTGACATTCCCACTCTTTATGTTGAGGAAGAGCTTGAGGTTCTTCGTAAAGGCAAAAACGGCAAATACGGCTTACTTCGCCGTTTGGATAGCGGCAAATATGCAATAAACATAGTTTTGCTCGATAAGGATGTGTTTGAAAAAGCAAATGAGATATATATGGAGAACTTGCCAAAGATTTGTGAAACGATATCTGATTATATCGAGGAGCATAAGGCAGAATATCTTGCATATCCGTATTTGAATAAGAAGGTGGATATGAATCTTATTTTGTGGCAGCAAATTTACGAGATTTCATGGGCGTTTTCTGAAAACGTTAAACGTATTTTAAAAGAAAAATATTTTTCCGATGTTGCTGATATCGAACGTCCGTACAGTTTGTTTGGATATGTTGATAACGGAAAGTGTTACGGCGGCGGTTATGATGGAGAATATGCGGAAAATGTTTGCGGGTTTTCAAAGGTATACCTTAAAAATATTTACATCACAAGAATCAAGGCTCATTTTCGTTGCGGCCATAACATTTCGCGCGATCCGCAGATTCAACTTGCTCTTCGTTCTATTGAAGGCTTAAATATCGCATCGCTTTCCGAAAAAGAAAAAGAGCATGCGGCGAAAGCTATTGAATGGGGATACCTGTATCGTGACGGAAATGTATTGTACACCAAGATTCTCGTTGACAACTGTACACTTTCTGAAAAAGCTCTTTTTAAAATCAGTGATGGATTGAAATATGGGTATTTTGATGCTGACGCAGAAATTGTCGCAAAAAAAATTGCGGATCTTATCAGAAAATCCGTTCCGGATTATCTTCTCGGGGAATGGAGATTTGCAAATATGCTAGCTAATCTACCTGTTCTAGATGCAGTTGTTGAATGTCTTATCGAAAAAGGTGTATTAACACCTCCCAAGGATGGTGTTGGTGCAGAAGGTTGTTGGATGAGTGTAGAAAAGTAAAGTAGAAACCGTTGGGAGCGCCCTATAAGGGTGCTCTCTGCGGTATTTTTATTAATAGTGATTTATATCAAGTGTGTCAAAAAAGGAAGGACAAAGAGAGTTTCGAACGTGTAATAGAAACTCAAGATTTCTCTTTATCTACAATGGCTTTTATCTGTCGGTAGAAAGTCATCCTCGTAGGGGCATTCATTGAACGCCCGCGGGCGACAAGATGGTCGCCTTGCGGCAAAAGGGGAGAAAAGCTGAAAAATGTGTCCGGCAAATAAAAACACCCTCGAGGTTTCTCGAGGGTGAATTTTGTTATGTTCAATCAGATTAATGAACGATGCACTTTTCTGTGTCTTTGTCAAAGAAGTGCATTCTCGAAATTTCGAGAGCGATCTTGATCTTGTCGCCTGCCTTAACGGTAGAACGAGAAGAAACACGTGCTGTGAGACGCTGTTCAGCAGTTGTGAGGTAGAGATAGATCTCAGCACCCATAAGCTCGGTAACTTCGATGTCAGCTTCGATAACGGAGTCAGCGAGGCTGCTGATGTGCATAGGATCGTCGTACAAGCATTCGGGACGGATACCTGCGATGATCTCTTTGCCGATGTATTCATCAAGGTTGGAATCTTCGAATTTTTCTGCGGGAACCTTAAGTCTGTTGTCGCCGAATACAACGTAAACGTCGTCTTCGTTCTTCTTCTTTTCGAGCTTAGCTTCGATGAAGTTCATAGGAGGTGTTCCGATAAAGCCTGCAACGAAGAGGTTTACGGGAGAATCGTAGAGGTTTTGAGGAGAATCAACCTGCTGGATGATACCGTCCTTCATAACAACGATTCTTGTAGCCATCGTCATAGCTTCTACCTGGTCGTGAGTAACGTAGATAAACGTTGTTCCCAGTTTCTTGTGGATCTTTGTGATCTCGGTTCTCATGGTTGCACGGAGCTTAGCGTCAAGGTTTGAAAGAGGTTCGTCAAGCAAGAATACGCGGGGCTCACGAACGATAGCACGGCCGAGCGCAACACGCTGCTTCTGACCACCGGACAAAGCCTTAGGACGTCTGTCGAGAAGGTGAGATATATCGAGAATACGAGCTGCTTCTTCAACGCGGCGTTTGATCTCTTCTTTGGGAGTCTTGCGGAGTTTAAGACCGAATGCCATGTTGTCAAATACTGTCATGTGAGGATACAAAGCGTAGTTCTGGAAAACCATCGCGATGTCTCTGTCTTTAGGAGCGATATCGTTTACCAGCTTATCACCGATAAAGAGTTCGCCTTCTGTGATTTCTTCGAGACCTGCAACCATACGGAGAGTCGTGGACTTACCGCAACCGGAAGGACCAACGAAGATGATGAATTCCTTGTCTTTTACTTCAAGACAGAAATCGGATACGGCTGTAACGCCGCCGGGATATTTTTTGTAAATGTGTCTGAATGATAAGCTTGCCATTTAAATCCTCCTAAGATTATTCAAAGCTCGGCATAAAACCGTCTTGAAAACATACTTTTTTTATCTACAATATTCTAACAAATTTTGCTCACTTTTTAAAGATGTTATTTCCCCAAAATTAAACTATTGACTTTGTGCAACTTGCATAATTTAAAATAATAAACTGTGAATGTACATTTTAAACATTTGTTGCGAAATTCTAATATATTAGAAGTATTAGATCGTATCTTTCATAGTGAGCGAGATGCGTTTTTTCGCGACGTCTACGCTCTTTACCTTAACGTTTACAATATCGCCGACCGACAACACTTCGGAAGGATGCTTAATAAACCTGTCGGATATTTCCGATATATGAACCAGACCGTCCTGGTGAACGCCGATGTCAACGAACGCTCCGAAGTCGATAACGTTTCTGACCGTTCCCGTCAGTTGCATACCGGGAGTGAGGTCGTTCATATCCATAACGTCAGTGCGCAGAACAGGGGGAGGCAGGCTGTCTCTGACATCGCGCCCGGGTTTTTCGAGTTCGTTTACGATGTCGAGCAGAGTGGGCTCGCCGACTTCAAGCTCGTCGCAGATCTTTTTCTTTCCTTCGATTTCGAGTTTTGCTCTGAGGAGTTTTATTTTTTCGTTTCCGATATCGGATTCGTCAAGGTCAAACAGCTTAAGCAGACGCCTTGCGATACCGTATGATTCAGGATGAACGCCCGTGTTGTCGAGAATGTCGTCAGAGCCCGAGACACGCAAGAATCCCGCGCACTGCTGATAAGCTTTTGCGCCTATTTTCGGCACTTTCAGTATCTGCTTGCGGTTTGTGAATTCTCCGTTTTCTTCTCTGTATTTTACTATGTTTTTTGCAGAAGACGTATTAATTCCCGAGATATACGAGAGCAGAGAATAGCTTGCGGTGTTTACGTCTACGCCGACAGCGTTGACGCAGTCTTCAACGACGCCTGTCAAAGCCTCGTCGAGTCTTGCGGGCTTCATATCGTGCTGGTACTGACCGACGCCTATGGATTTCGGGTCGATCTTTACAAGCTCTGCCAACGGGTCTTGGAGCCTTCTTGCGATCGAAACGGCGCTTCTTTGCGTAACGTCAAAATCGGGGAATTCTTCGGTTCCGAGTTTTGATGCGGAGTAAACGGACGCTCCCGCCTCGCTGACCATTGTATATTTAACGTCCTCGGGGATATCCTTGAGCACGTTTGCAATAAATATTTCGCTTTCTTTGGAAGCCGTACCGTTTCCTATTGCGATCGTGTCAACGCCGTGTTTTCTTATGAGTCTCTTAACGATTGCGGCAGATTCTTCGATCCTTTCCTGCGGCTTCGTCGGATAAATTACTGCGGTGTCGAGTACCTTGCCCGTTTTGTCCACGACTGCAAGCTTGCAGCCCGTGCGGTAACCGGGGTCGTAGCCCATAACGGTTTTTCCTTTTAATGGTGCAGACATAAGCAGATTTTTGAGGTTTTCTTCAAAAAGCTTTATTGCACCTTCGCTCGCATCGTCAAACAATGCTGAGCGTATCTCTCTTTCTATCGAAGGAGAAATAAGCCTGTCGTAGCTGTCTACGATGGCGGCAGAAACGTATTTGCGTGCGGGACTTTTTATTTCGGTGATAACTTGGCTGAACAAATAGTTGAGAATGATATCGCTGTCAATATCGAGGGATACTTTTATAAATTCTTCTTTTTCAGCGCGGTTGATTGCAAGCACTCTGTGTCCGGGTAGGTCTTTTATGCTTCCCTTAAAGTCGTAATACTGTGAATAAACAGAGTCCTCGTCTTTTGCCTGTTTTGTGTTTATTTTTCCGTATCCGAAAGTAAGGCTTCTGATATTCTTTCTGTATTCGGCATTATCGGAAATGTCTTCGGCAATAATGTCGCACGCACCTGCCAACGCTTCTTCGATCGAGTTTACGCCTTTTTCTTCGTTTATGTATTCGGTTGCGTATTCTTCAAAACTCTTTTCGTATTCTTTTCTCTGCTCGAAAATAAGAGATGACAGGGGTTCGAGCCCTTTTTCTCTTGCAACCGACGCTCTCGTTTTTCTGTGTGGCTTGTAGGGACGGTAAATGTCCTCGACTTCGGTCAGGATCTTTGCGTCTGCAAGTGCTTTTTCTATCTCGGGGGTCATCTTTCCTTGCTCGGAAATAAGATTAAAGACCTCTTCTTTTCTTTTTTGGAGGTTTCTGAGATAGTTCAGTCTGTCGAAAAGATCACGGAGTATCTCATCGCCCAAAGAGCCCGTAAGCTCTTTTCTGTAACGCGCGATAAAGGGAATGGTATTTCCTTCGTCGATAAGTTTTACGGTGTTGTCTACTTGAGTTTGTTTTATGCCGAATTCTTCGGCGAGGGTCTTGTTGATGTCCATTTATATATACTCCTTTATTTTGTCTGATCGAGAAGAAAGTTTATCTCTTTTTCGGTGAGATAACGCCATTCGCCGCGTGCCAACGTATTGTCGAGAGGTATCTTTCCGAATTCGATACGCTCGAGATAAACAACTTTATTGTTTACCGCCTCGAGCATTCTTTTTATTTGGTGATACATACCCTCGACTATGGTTATATTAAGTTCGTTGTTTGTGATCCTTTCGACCTTCGCTGGCAAAGCGACGTCTCCGCGGTCGAGCATAACTCCGTTTTCAAGCTGTTTTATATCGCAGTCGGACACTTCATACTGTGTTTTCACTCGGTATACCTTGCTGACGTGTCTTTTTGGTGATAAGAGAAAGTGTGAGGTGCTGCCGTCGTTTGTTAAGATCATAAGCCCGAGCGTGTCCTTGTCCAGTCTGCCGCAAGGGAAAAGACCGCATTTCTGCAGCTCGTCGGGAAGTATTGAAACAACCGTCTGACCGTCCTTGCCGTCGGTTGACGAGACGTAGCCGGCGGGCTTGTTGAGCATAACGTATATATACTTTTTGTACTCAACTTTTCTCCCCATATATTCAATTATATCTTTGTCGGGGTCGATTTTTGTGTCGGATCTTGTAACGGGAACGCCGTTCAATATGATCAATCCCGATTTTGCCGCTTTCGAGGCCTCGGTTCGTGATGCCAGCCCCATAGTCGTCAGCAGTTTATCTATTCTCATACTCATAATTATATCACCCGCCCGCTTAAACAGAGAGTTTTTTTAAATCAAATACGATGCGATCAATACGGCAATTACCCCGAAGAGCAAGATCCCGAGAATAAATCCGATGCCGAAATACTGTAACTTGTTTTTCATAATCGCGACACCTCCTCGGTTTAGTGTGCCGCTAAAGTTTTTATTGTATACCAAATATTGATTTTACCATATTGTGAAACAAATTTCAACAGGGTTTTAAATGAATATAAGTAATTATAAGCAATAAATGCCGTAACGACCTTGATTATTCTTATTTTTGGTGTTACAATATACAGAGCTTATCAGACAAATTGTTTTTATGGAACGGATAACAAAATATGAGCAGAAAAAATATTTTTAAAATATTGTTTCTAACAGCGGTGTTCGCCCTTTCTTTGTTTTGTTTTTCTTGCGAAAAAAAAGGCGGTCAGGCTGTAAACGCATCACCTGAAACCGAAGATAAGACACCGGTCGAAAGTATGGCAGAGAGTTCGGACATAGCCGATGAAACAGTTATGCCGAATGAAGAAACGTCGGCGGAAACCAACGGGGAATCCGAGGAGAATGAAAAGCCGGAGCCCGAAGAAGCGCTTGGATACGTTGCCCCGGACGGCTGGTATGCCCCTGTTTTTGAAACGAAAAAGGTTACCGGCGGAGACTATGTTCTTGAACACGAGGTCATGGGACTGAAAGTATATTACGTTCAAAAAGCTCTGGGCATATACGAAAGAGTGTGGGGGTATTATCGCCAACGCACGATGGACGAGGTCATTCGTTTTCAGATGGAAAACGGTATAGAGAATCTCGGAGTCGTCGATCTGCAAACGTGGACCGAGCTCGGCTACTCGGAGAAGGAGTGGAATGAGCTGGGGACTTACGTTACTCCCGTGAAGATCAAAAAAAGCTCGACCGTTAAGGAAATGAGAAAAATAATAGTCGATACCGCAAAGGAGTATATCGGCACGCCGTACGTCGTCGGTGCGTCGGGCAAACCGGGCGAGGGAGTCGACTGTTCCGGCCTTGCACTTCAGTGTATGTATGCGGTCGGCGTTTATCCCGACGGGCTTGATCCCGTGCAGCATTCGACGGTTGAAGAATACAATTCCAGGCTTATGTGGGCAGACCCGAAACTAAAGCCCGTATACAGAGGAGATATGCAGCCGGGAGACCTTGTTTTTTACGGCAGACCCGGTTCAAGAGTCGTATGCCACGTTGCGATCTATGCGGGTGACGACGAGTGTATCGAGGCACTTTCGGGAGAGGTCGAAATATTGCCGGTAGACAAAGATGAAGAAGGCTATATAATTATTGGATATAAATCGATTTTTGCCGAATAACAGCCGTTTGATTGTTGACTTTTACTTGTCGGTATGGCATAATAAAAAATAAAGTTAATCGAATAAAATGCAATATGATATAAAAAATTTGAGGTGTGATCATGATTAAACTGCCGAATTATCACAGAGATCTGTCGGTTTTGCACTACAACTGCGAGAAGCCCCGTGCATACTATATCCCCTACGCGACGTTTGGCGGAGCAAAAAAGGGCGAAAGATCGAGATCTGATTATTTGAAGAGCCTTTGCGGCGAATGGAATTTCAAATGGTATCCTACCGTTTATGACGTTGAAGAAATTGAAAGCTACGACGTAAACGGAAAAGAATACGACAGAATTGACGTTCCGTCGAGCTGGCAGACGTATCTCGGCAGAGGTTACGATACTCCCAATTATACGAACGTTCGCTATCCTTTCCCGATAGACCCCCCTCATATTCCCGACGATATTCCTTGCGGACTTTATATGCGCGAGTTTACGCTTTCCGATGAAAATCTAAACCTGAAAAACGTTTACATAAACTTCGAAGGCGTTGAGTCTTGCTTTTATTTGTGGATAAACGATAGGTTTGCGGGATACAGCCAGGTCAGCCACATGACGAGCGAAATTGATATAACCGATTATGTAAAATCGGGCAAAAATACCATAAAAGTTCTTGTTTTGAAATGGTGTGACGGAAGTTATCTTGAGGACCAGGATATGTACCGCTACTCGGGTATTTTCAGAGAAGTGTATCTTCTTTTCAGACCCGAGGCTCATTTGCGCGACGTGTTTGTAAAACCCGTGATCGACGACAATTACGTTGACGCATCTCTCACTATAGAAACGGAAGCGACAATTCCTTCCGACGTTGAATTTATGCTGTATGCTCCCGACGGAACCCTTTTAAGACAGGGAAGCTTCGACTCTCAGGACGGTATAGCGTTCGGTGTTGCTTCGCCTGAGCTTTGGAGCGACGAATCGCCCCTTTTGTACGAGCTTTATCTGTTGTGCAACGGCGAATATATTAAGATAGACGTAGGCTTCCGCCGTTACGAGATCATAGACAACGTTATTCTTATAAACGGCAAAAAGGTTAAGGCAAAGGGCGTTAACCGCCATGACAGCCACCACCTTCTCGGACACGTTACTCCTATGGAGCATATGCTTGAGGACCTTTATATTCTGAAGCGCCACAACGTTAATATGATCCGTACCAGCCACTATCCGAACGATCCAAGGTTCCTCGAAATGTGCGACAGACTCGGTTTTTACGTTGTTGACGAAGCCGATATCGAAACGCACGGAATGGATTATACGAATCAGAATTTGACCAGACAGTATACGCGTCATTATATATCCGACAATCCCGAATGGGAGCACGCATACGTAGACAGGGCAAAGCTCATGGTCGAAAGAGACAAAAACCATGCCAGCATAATATTCTGGTCTTTGGGTAACGAAGCCGGCTACGGTTGTAACTTCGTTGCAATGAGCCGCTGGATAAAGAGCAGGGATAAGAGCAGACTTATCCATTACGAAGGCGCAAACGCCGAGCTGTATGCAAACAAGGTACAGCAGATCGGTGTCGTCGATATGGAAAGCCGTATGTATCCCTCCGTTGAATATTGCAAGAACTATTTTAATATTCCCGAATATACGCAGGCGTTCTTCCTCTGCGAATACAGTCACGCTATGGGTAACGGCCCCGGAGATATTGCGGATTACTGGGAAGTTATATACGAAAACGACCGTTTCTTCGGCGGCTGTGTATGGGAATACACCGATCACAGTGTACAGATCGAGCTTGAAAACGGCAAAAAGGGATTTACTTACGGCGGCGACTTCGGAGATTTCCCCAACGACGGAAACTTCTGTGTTGACGGTCTTGTTTACCCCGACAGACGCGTTCATACCGGTATGCTTGAGATGAAGCAGGTATATAAGCCGTACAGAATCAAGGCGAAAGATATCTCGAAAGGTGTTTTCGAGATCAAGAATCTGCGTAACTTCAGCGACCTCAGTGATATTGATATTTTGTGGTCGATCGAATCTAACGGAAAAGTTATAAAAGAGGGAACGATTAACTCGCTTGACATCGCGCCTTTTGAGACGGCAGAGCTGGTGATCGACGTGACCGAAGTCAAGGGATATTCTTATTTGAACCTTTCGTTTGTGAAAAACTGTGCTACCGATTGGGCAGATGCTTTTTACGAGATAGGCCACGATCAGTTTGAGCTTGTTTCGGAGCACGAGCCCGTATCTTATAAGGGCAGAACCAACGACGTGTATTGCAACGAAGAAGAAAGATATATCAACGTTGAGGTCGGGGAGACTGTATATTCGTTCGATAAGTTAAAGGGCCTTTTGGTCGGCATTAAAGACGAAGGAAAAGAAATGCTCGACAGACCCGTGAGACCGAGGATCTGGAGAGCTCCCATAGATAACGATCGCAAGATCAGAGTTCAGTGGGAAAAAGAGTTTTTCCATACCTGCAAGACGAAGTGTTATTCTGTAAAGGTTGAACACGCAGACAGTGATTACGTAACCGTTGTTGCAGATATTGCCGTATGTTCGTTCGTCGTTATGCCCGTATGCAAGCTTCACGTTGTTTATACTGTAACGAACGACGGAAGGATCGAGATCGCGACAAACGTTGACGTTGATCCTGTTGCTACGTGGCTTCCGAGATTCGGTTACGAATTTGTGATGAAGGCCGGAAATGAATACGTTAAGTATTTCGGATACGGCCCCGTTGAAAGCTACGTTGACAAACGCCTTGAGGCAAAAATGGGCGTTTATAAGACGACTGCGACAGACAACTTCGAGCATTACGTTAAGCCCCAGGAAAACTCCTCGCATTACAATACGAAGTGGGCGACCGTTGCTTCTGCCGTCGGACACGGACTTATGTTTATAAAGAAGAGCGGTTTTGAGTTTGGTGTCTCTCATTTCAGCGCTGAAAATATGACGAAAACGGCTCACGATTATGAGCTCGTGCCCGAAAAAGAGACGTACGTCAGCATTGATTATAAGCACAGCGGTATCGGTTCTGCTTCGTGCGGTGTTGAGCTTGACGAAAAACTCAGACTCAAAGAAAAGAAGTTCAGCTTTGCATTCAGTCTTATGCCCGTCAGAACGGGAGATGTTGACTGCTTTGAAGAGCTTGAAAGACTCTAAATCAGAAATAAAAATTATACGGTTTGTGTGATATGATTACTTTTGAAGTTTTTAAAGACGGCAAGAAAAAAGCCGTTACGATGAGCTTTGATGACGGAAATTTGCAGGATACAGAACTTGTCGAAATGTTCAACAAGTACGGAATTAAGGGCACCTTTCATTTGAATTCAAAGCTTTTTGGGAAGAAGTCCCTTCATGCTGACAGAATGAGATTATCTGCCGACAAGATAAAAGACCTTTATGCCGGGCACGAGATCGCCTGCCATTCGACAGAGCATCCGACATTAACGCATGTTCCTCTGATGAACGTTACTCTTGATACGTTTGAGGACAGAAAAAACCTTGAAGAGCTGTGCGGGTATCCGGTTAGAGGAATGTCATATCCGAACGGTGAATATGACAGAAACGTTATAGAAGCGTTGAAGGCGTGCGGGATCGAATATTGCAGAACGGTAAAGTCGAACGGGAAAACGTTTTTGCCCGAAGACTTTCTTGAGTGGCATCCGACGTGTCACTATTCGGAAGCTCTCGGTATTGCAAAAAGCTTTGCATCGAACCCGAGAAAGGGCAGACTGCTCTATATTTGGGGACACTCTTTTGAATTCGACGAAACGCCGTACGGCAGGGATTATTTCGAAGATGTGTGCCGTGCTTTATACGAGAACCGAGAGGATATATGGTTTGCGACCAATATTGAAATAGTGGATTTTGTAAAAGCGCAGAGAAATCTCAAAATATCTGTTGACAATAAGACCGTATACAATCCCTCGGCGTGCGACGTGTGGTTTTGTGCCGACGGAGAGCCCGTTTGCATAAAAGGCGGACAGACATTAAAATTATAAAAATCAAAAAACAAAAATCTCCTCCGGGATCCAATGAGATCGGAGGAGATTCTTTATTTGTTTGTTTATGACGGTTCTCTTTCGAAGAAGTATTTTGTTTTGTAGCGGTTTATACTCATTACGATGCCGAGTGCAAAAAACAGGCTGAGTACCGACGAACCGCCGTAGCTTACAAAGGGAAGTGTTATGCCGATTATGGGCAGTATTCCGAGCGTCATACCGATGTTTTCGACTGTTTGGGCGATTATCATTGCTGCAACGCCCGCGCAAATTGCAGAACCAATATCTTTTCTGGCTGCAAATGCCGTTTTCGTGATTCTGAATACGAGCAGAGTTATCATAACCATGAGAAATAATATGCCGGTTATGCCGAGCTCCTCGGCTATGACCGAGAATATCATATCGGTGTGGTTATAGGGAATGGTTGGAGCTATTTGAGAGCCCATATATCCCGTTCCGAAAAACGAACCCGCGGAGATAGCTTTTTTGGAAAGTATCTGCTGATATCCGTAACCCAAAGGATCGCTTTCGGGGTTGAATCCGACCAATATTCTTTGTTGCTGATACGGTTTCAAGAACTTCCAGAGATAGGGGGATGTAAATACGATAAGTGCAGCACCGCCGAGTATGTAAAAAATACTGAGCCCTTGCGTATAACACATGACCAGCGTTATAAACACAAATACCAGCGAAGAACCGAGGTCTCCCTGCAACATAACGAGTCCGATCACGCTTCCTGCGTGAAGCAAGAGTAAAAGAAGATTTTTCGGATCGTTTATCTTGCATTTGACGTGATCAAGATGTTTTGCAAAGGTGATTATAAACATGACCTTGGCTATTTCCGACGGCTGAATATTCAGTGACAGCCCCTCAAGCTTTATCCAGCTTTGGTTGCCCTCGCCTATGCCTATAAACAAGGTCAACACGAGCATAGAGATCATAAGCCCGTAAATGACTATGCACAGCTTTGTGTTTAAAAAAACCTCGTAGTTAACGTAAGACAGTATAAACATAAAACAAATACCGAGAAAAACGGCAAATGCCTGCTTGGTAACGTGGGAGCCGTCTCCGCCCCGCGTTGCGCTTGCAACCATCAAAACGCCGAACACGGACAATGCTATTGCAATTAAAGCCGTAGCATAATCGGTTCGCGTTTTCTTTTTTTCGCCGACTTTTTTTCGGTATTTGAACATAGTTATTTTCCTTTTTTGGACGTTATCGGATATTATCCGGTATTAATAAGCTTTACCCCAGTAGACCATGTGCGTTGCTTTTTTGCCGCAGCATACGCAGGTGTCGCTGAAGTGTTCTCCTTCCATGGGGATACATCTGGAGCCGACGCCGGTAAGTTCTTTTACCTTGTCCTCGCAAGCTTCGTCTCCGCACCACATAGCCTTTACGAAGCCGTCGCCGTTTTCTGCGAGCTTAGCGTTGATCTCTTCGATCGTCTTGCATTCGTATGTGTGCTTTTCGCGGTTTTCGAGAGCTTTTTGGAACATACCGTCGCGAACCATCTTGAGCTTTTCTTCGATCTCTGCCTCAAGATTGTCGAGAGATACGAAGTATTTCTGTCTGTCGTGTCTCGTAACGAGAACGCACTGGTTGTTTTCGATATCACGGGGACCCATTTCGATACGAACGGGAACGCCCTTCATTTCATATTCGGAGAACTTCCAGCCGGCAGAGTTGTCGGTGTCGTCGAGTTTAACTCTGAACTGTTTTGCGAGTCTGTCTTTTACCTCGGCACATTTTTCAAGGACGCCCTCTTTATGTTGCGCGATCGGAATTATCACCGCCTGAATGGGAGCAACAGCGGGGGGAAGTACGAGACCGTTGTCGTCGCCGTGAGTCATAATGATAGCACCGATGAGCCTTGTGGTAACGCCCCAAGATGTCTGGTGGGGGTATACTTTTTTGTTTTCTTTATCGGTGTACATAATGTCGAAAGCTTTTGCAAAGCCGTCGCCGAAATAGTGAGAAGTTCCTGCCTGGAGAGCTTTTCCGTCGTGCATAAGAGCTTCTATTGCATAGGTTGAAACTGCGCCCGCGAACTTGTCGCTCTCGGTCTTTTTACCCTTTACTACGGGCATAGCAAGATATTCTTCGCAGAAGTTTGCGTATACGTTGAGCATCTGTTCCGTCTCGGCGATTGCCTCTTCCGCAGTTGCGTGTATGGTGTGGCCTTCCTGCCATAAGAATTCTCTTGAACGGAGGAAAGGACGGGTCGTTTTTTCCCATCTGACAACGCTGACCCACTGGTTATAGAGCTTGGGAAGATCTCTGTACGAGTGAACGATGTTTGAGTAGTGTTCGCAGAAAAGCGTTTCGGAGGTGGGACGTACGCAGAGTCTTTCCTCGAGCTGTTCTTTTCCGCCGTGTGTAACCCATGCAACTTCGGGAGCAAAACCTTCAACGTGATCTTTTTCTTTGTTGAGCAGGCTTTCGGGAATAAACATTGGCATGCAAACGTTTTCATGTCCGAGTTCTTTGAACATACCGTCAAGTATCTTTTGCATGTGTTCCCATATAGCATAGCCGTAGGGTCTGATTACCATACAGCCTTTAACGCTTGTGTATTCAATAAGCTCCGCCTTTTTGCATATATCTGTATACCACTGGGCGAAGTCAACGTCCATAGAGGTTATATCCTCTACCAATTTCTTGTCTTTTGCCATTTCTGAAAACCCCTTAATTGAAATATTATTCTATCCTAAATATTATGCAACATAACCCGACAATTGTCAAGTGTAAGTTGGTTTTCGAAACAATATAAGTGGTGGCGGTTTACCCGAATGATACAAATATATTATTTATTTTTGTGTAAACTGTTGTAAAAACGAAAAAAATGTTTTATAATATATGATTGTTGAAAATATGAACGAAAAACAGTTTTGAAAAAAGTGTAAAAGTAATCTCAGGAAAGAAAAGTAAGGCAGGGATATTGATGAAAAGAGAAGATCTCCGTAACATTGCGATAATCGCCCACGTTGACCACGGTAAAACGACCCTTGTTGACGAGATGTTGAAGCAGGGCGGTGCGTATCGCGAAAACCAGGCTACCGAAGAAAGAGTAATGGACAGCAACGCAATCGAAAAAGAGCGCGGCATTACGATTCTTGCGAAGAACACGGCTATTCACTATAAGGACGTAAAGATAAACGTTATCGACACCCCGGGACACGCGGATTTCGGCGGTGAGGTTGAACGTATACTTAAAATGGTAAACGGCGTTTTGCTCCTCGTTGATGCTGCTGAAGGCCCTATGCCTCAGACGCGATTCGTTTTGCAAAAGGCTCTTGAGCTTAACCACAGGGTTATCGTTGTTGTAAACAAGATCGATAAGCCCGATGCGAGACTTGAAGAGGTTGAGGAGGAAGTCCTCGAGCTGCTTCTTGAACTTGATGCGACCGATGAACAGCTTGACAGCCCGATGATATTCTGTTCGGGTAAGGCCGGTACGGCTTCGCTTTCTCCCTTTGAACAGGGAACAGACCTCGTTCCTTTGTTTGAGACCATTCTTGAATATATGCCTGCTCCCGAAGGTGAACCCGACGGGGATCTGCAGGTGCTCGTGTCGTCTATAGACTACAACGACTACGTCGGAAGAATAGGAATCGGACGTGTTGAACGCGGTACGATCAAGCAGAACCAGGACGTTATGATATGCAATTATCATACGGATAGCGCACCCAAAAGAACGAAAATAGTGTCTATGTACCAGTTTGACGGTTTGGGCAGAGTGCCCGTTACCGAGGCTAAATGCGGCGATATTATATGCTTCTCGGGGGCTGAAAATATTACGATCGGCGATACGATCACGTCGATAGAGAGACCCGAGCCTCTGCCTTTCGTAAAGATAAGCGAGCCTACTCTTGAAATGACCTTCTCGGTAAACGACAGCCCGATGGCAGGCAGAGAGGGCAAGTTCGTTACGTCGCGTCAGCTTCGCGACAGACTTTACAAAGAGCTTTTGAGAGACGTGTCTTTGCGCGTTGAAGACGGCGATACGACCGACAGTTTTAAGGTCAGCGGAAGGGGAGAGATGCACCTTTCGATTTTGATCGAAAATATGAGACGTGAAGGCTACGAGCTTTGCGCAAGCACCCCCCGTGTTCTTATGAAAGAGATAGACGGTGTAACTTGCGAGCCTATGGAAAGGGTGTCGATAGACGTTCCCGAAAACTGTATGGGCTCGGTTATGGAAAAGCTGGGGTCAAGAAAAGGCGAGCTTATCGAGATGCAGCCTTCCGGTAACAGAATGAAGATAGAGTATCTTATTCCCGCGCGCTGCCTGTTCGGATACAGAAGTGAGTTTATGACCGATACGAGAGGTGAGGGAATAATCAACTCGCTGTTTGACGGATATCAGCCTTATAAGGGCGATATTACACTTCGTTATACCGGTTCGCTCGTGGCTCACGAAGCGGGTGAAGCGACTTCGTACGGATTATTTAACGCTCAGGACAGAGGCGTTATGTTTATAGGTCCTGCGACCGAAGTGTATGAGGGAATGATCGTAGGAGAAAACCCGAAGATCGGCGATATCACAGTAAACGTGTGCAAGAAAAAACACCTCACGGCGATCCGTTCGGCAGGTGCCGACGAGGCTTTGAGACTTGTAACGCCGAAAATAATGAGTCTTGAAGAGGCTATAGAATTTATCAGCGACGACGAGCTTATAGAGGTAACTCCCAAGAGCATTCGTCTCCGCAAGAGAATACTCAATACCGAGCTCAGACTCAAGGCAGAAGCTCAAAAGAGAAGAGGTTAATTCGAGCTCATTTTAATGACTTACAAGAAGTGCGTACGAAAGTATGCACTTTTTTGTTGTGAATAATTGTTTTGCGGTGATTTGTTTCGGCATGTTGGGCAGAATAATGACAAAACTGCTTTGCAAAGTGAGAAACGATAAACAGGAAAGTGTATAAAAATATAATAATATGTATTAATATGTAAAAATTTCATTCGGTATACATTGATTTAATGGCCGTTTTGTATTGACAAGCCCTCGAATGTTTGATAAGATATATGATGTATGGATTGCAATAATGCAAATTATATAAAATCTTTAGAAAAGGAGGGCTAGTATGGCCCATTTACAGGAAAAGGCAGTTGCCCAGATCAACGCAATCTGTGACAGATACGTTGATGAAAAAACACCTTTGATGATGATTTTGTCTGCAATTCAGGAAGAATACGG
>JAZNOI010000065.1:0-3902 GCA_045580755.1 Eubacteriales bacterium
TAAGATTTTTATATTTTGCAGAATATAGTTCGATTAAAAGTTTTGGTTGGAGTCAAGAGGGCGCTTTTACAAAAGCGCGTCTCTTGTGGGGTTCGGGGCAAAGCCCTGATTATTTGTGCTCATTTAAAAAACGCGAAAGCGTTTTTGTTTTTTTAGCGGACCATCGAGGACGCCGGTATCGGGTAGGCTATGCCCGCAAATGAAAAACCACATATGCGGGTGGATATTTATTATAATATATTTTTGTTGTATTATTTTTGCTTTGCCGTATTGAAAACGGTGGGGGGCAAGTGTATAATAAACATAATGTGAGGTGGACGTTATGAATAATGATTTGATCGGTTTTTTGAAAAAATTCGATATTCAGACAAGTACCGAATATTTTGAAGGATATTTTGAAAAAGCGAAAGACCTTTTTGCCGAAAAGCAAAACGATATAATGGATTTTGAAAGATATTCGATCTTTACTTATATGAAAAACGACGTTGCAAGGATACGTGATGAGCTTATTAAAGACGGCGATAACGTTGTTTACGCATATTTTCTCTATCTTGCCATGGAAGAGAGAGATAACGCTTCGATAAAAGCGTTGTCCCGTCCAAATAAGAGCTTGGAAGATGAAAAATACGATTTTCTTCCGATGTTTTCGCTGCTTTATTGCGTTCCGGCACTTGTTGCGGAGCTGAAGAGCAGGGGAGTGCCCGACGATATAATCGATGCGACTTTAAATATGTTCGAGAATCAGACGCAGGATTTTGTTGACTTATACCACCGTTACGGAATTTCTATTTACGTAGGCTGGATGATGAAGTTTGTTAAGTGCGAGATAATCCGCGTGGGCAGATTTAATTTTGAGATATGCAAATATAGCGCAAATTACGACGTTTTTGAAAACAACGGCAAGCTTGCCGTTCTTCCAAAGGGAATAACCTTTCACAGAAGCGGACAGGTGTTGGGCTCGGTCGGCTGTGAGGACGAAAAAGGAAGCTTTTTCGGAGATATCACGGAAACGGACGAATACTACGAGGGCATTCTTATCGAAAACGGTATTGCAAGAAATGAAAAACGCCGCCTTATGAAATCCGAGTGGAAAAAAGTTATGACGAACGGCGACCAAGTTATAAATTACCATATTCCGACGGGCGGTAAGCTCGATCACGAAGCGTGCGAGCTTGATATTCAGCGCGGAAAGAAGATCATAAACGAATGTTTCGGAGGAATAAAGGGATTTTTCTGTCTGTCTTGGCTGATCGATCCGCAGATCAAGCAGATCATGGGCAGAGAAACGAACTTGACGAAATTTTCCGACAGGTTTGAGAGATTCCCGTTGAAGAGCAAGGGCAACGACGTGTTTGAATACGTTTTCGTGTGCTCGCCTGATACTCCCTTGGATGAGCTTCCCGAAAAATCGGGATTTGCCAAAGCGATAAAGGCACATCTTCTCGAAGGCGGACACATTTGGGGTGCGCAGGGCGTTGCCCTTTGATGAAAGAATTATACAGACGTAATTAAGGAGAGTATTATGCCGATAATGACGATACCCCGCCCGTTGCAGACAGCGCTTGACGATCTGGGGCGGTTTTGTGCAGAAGACGACAGAAAAAACGGCGAGAAGGTTGACCGTGACGTTGAATATTTTGAGAAATGCTCGCAGAATTTCGGAACGGTTCTTTCAAAAGATATGGAGTTTTACGCGATGCAATCGCTGTTCTGTGATTTTGCGGTAATAAGCGAAAAGGACGGCGTTACGACCGTTGACGTAAGCAAGGTTCCGAAGATTCCCGGCAAGAAGTTTGAGTTTTACATAAGCTCAAAAGAGCCGCTCGAAACGTGGATCGGGTGCAACGCATACGATTACGAAAAGAAAGACGGCTTTGCGACGTATCGAATCGAACCTATTTCAGACGTTATGAAATTCGATAATGTATAAAAAAGGGTGTTATTATGGATAAAACAGAAATGAAAGATATTGTTATACCCCGCCCGTTGCAGATAGTTATTGACGACCTGGGCTGGTTCTGCGGAGACGATGACCGCGAATTCGGCGGCGCATCGAGAACGGGAATGATGAGAAGACACGGTTACAAAGACTATAAGGCGATTAACGATCTGGGACAGGCTCTCGGTCAGAAGATACTTTGTGCTTTTTGTTTGGACGAATGGGATATTGACAACAGAATGAAAGATATGCCCACCGTTTCGAAATACGGAAAAGAGTGGGATAATGCGCGTTTTATCGATGTTGAAGAAGCAAAAAAATGCGTTGAGGTGATAAACGATTCTCCTTATATTGATTTTGGTCTTCACGGAATGGGACACGGTTATTATTCGGAAGATAATATAAGCAAAGACAGATCCGATTATTACATTATAACAAAAGATAAAAAGCTTGTGATGAACGATGATGAATATATCAGAAAGATCATCAAAAGATTTTTTGAGATGATGGAGCTGCACGGGATAAAGAAAGAGGTAACGGGATTCGTACCGCCGTCGGGCGCATACCGTTACAAAGAGCTGTCAAGGCTGCTTGCAGAATTCGGAATCAAGTACGTGTCGACGCCGATGCGCTTTATGAAGTGCGAAGACTGCGAGAAGCCGACCGATATTGCGTTTGAAAACGGCATTATCACGACCGAAAGAGAGCGCGATCTTTTTGAATGGAACAGTCATAGCAACGATTTTTCCGATGCAGAAATAAAAATTGATACTTTTGGCGCTCATTGGCCGAACTTTTTACATTTTGACCCCGACAGAAACGGCGAGGTCGTAAAGAGTGCGATCAAATATTTTTACAGATGTGCCGAGGATCAGAGGACGGTCATAGCCGAGGATATGAGGTTTACATCTACGCAGACGGCGTATTGGAAGTATGCCGAGGTAAGCGAAAACGAGAATGGCGAAACGGTTATTGATCTGTCGAAAGTGCCGAAGCATGAGAATTATAATAATTATTTCTGCATAAATTCAAGATTTCCTATTACCTGCGAGGGCGGGAAGTTGACGGAATATGCGGGCAGAAAAGGGTTTATAACCTATAAAATCGAACCGGAATCAGACGTCATAATTCTGAAATAATTAGTTAATGCAGGAAAAAAGCGGACACGGAAATGGCCCGTATCTGCTTTTTTTTAGAATTAATTATTAAATTGTTTTAAAATTTTATTTTTTGCTTCATTTAAGATGTTTTGGTCTAAGTCCACGTATATACATTCGGTGCATTTTCCCATAATATCTAATGTAACACCTTTTATACGGCATTTTCCCTTATATTCGTAAATGCAAAAAACGTTTTCACATTTCATATTATCACCTCAGAGCAATTATATCATATTTTTGTCATATACGCAAGCGCGTACACGCATCAACGTAAAAAAACATAAAATATTTTTGAGGTGAAAAATATGAGCGTTAAAGATGTCGTGGTTAAGCGATTTAAAGAATTATGTAAAGAGAGAAATATAAAAATAAACGAATTAGCCAACATATCGGGTGTTACACCGTCAACGGCATACAGTATGATAGACGAAAACAGGAGAGACGTGTCTATTGTTACTATAAAAAAATTCTGTGACGGACTTGGAATAACTTTAGGAGAATTTTTTTCTACGTCGGATTTTGACAGCCTCGAACAAGAGATAAAATAATACAGTTCAATTATAAGTTTTGGCTGGAGTCAAGAGGGCGCTTTTACAAAAGCGCGCCTCTTGTGGGGTTCGGGGCGAAGCCCTGATTGTTTGTACTTCTTAAAAAAACGCGACAGCGTTTTTTGTTTTTTTCTTTTTTTATTACTTTCTTGCCTTGCCAAGAAAGTAAAACAAAGAAGGCGCCAAGGGGCAGGAGGTTTCGATTCCTCCTCCCCTTGACCCCCACCACCAAACGACCAAAGATTTTCCATCTTT
>JAZNOI010000066.1:0-5253 GCA_045580755.1 Eubacteriales bacterium
AGATACTTGTCTGCATCAATTTTGTTTTCGCAGATGATGATATTGAGGGGCTTGCCGTTTACGGAAGCTCTCTTTTCAATACCTGCCGCAACGGGCTTTGCGATAAACTTAAGTATATTTACGCCGACAGCCGTAGCCATAACGTCAGCAGTTGCGATTTCTTCAGCAACAGCATTTTCGTCCTTGCCGTTTACAGCTCTGACGTTTGTAACCGTGTATTTGTCGTAGGAATCACCTTTTGTGATGTAAATGGGGTATTCCTTGTCGTTGTTTACCTTTTCAACAAGGGCGTCTACAACGTCAATAAATACTACTTCGTAACCCGAAAGATTGAAAAGTTGTGCGATAAAGCCTCTGCCTATATTACCGCCGCCGTACATAACTGCTTTTTTCATATTTATCACTCCATAAAAATATAATTATTTGTTTTCTTCGATATAGTTTAGAATTTTTCTGACGTTTCTCAGTTCAACTGCATCTTCATCGGGAACGCTGAAACCGAAGTAATCCTCAAAGGCGATCACAAGGTCTACAGCGTCGAGCGAGTCAGCACCGTAAACGTCCATTATATCTCCGTCATCATCTATTTCATTGGGAGAAATGCCGAGCCTGTCGGCAATGATCTGTTTTATTTGCTCTTTCATTATTGGAACCTCGCATAATATATAACAATGGTATTATACTATACGGACAGCCTTTTTTCAAGCAGTTTTTGCCAATTAAAATAAAAAATGATACAAAAAAACCGAGCGTATACGGCTGTGTGCCATAATGCTCGGTTTATTGTTTTAGTTAAATAATATTGATTCTGTAAACTCCGTCAAACGCCTTGACAGCATCGACAGATTCCTGACTGAAGTGGTCGGTGTCAACGATCGTATACGAGAAGTTGCCCTTTGACTTAGTCATAAAATCGCCTTTGAACATAGACGTGATCTTTGAAGCAAGACCGTCAACGTTTGCGTGGAGAATGCATATTCTCTTTTCGTGCGTTCTGGGCGCGATAACTGTGGGGTAGTTTACGCTGTTTCTGATATTTCCGTTTTCAAGGTAGTCGATAAGCTCTCTTGCAGCCATAATAGCACAGTTATCTTCTGCCTCTTCGGTAGATGCACCGAGATGAGGAATAGCAACGATGCCTTTTACGCCGACAGTATCTTCAGTGGGGAAGTCGGTTACATAAGAAGCAACCTTGCCCGATTCGAGAGCAGCCTTGAGGTCGTTTGTATTGACGAGGTCAGCTCTTGCAAGGTTGAGTATTCTGACACCGTCTTTCATCATTGAAAATGCTTTGGCATTAATAAAGCCCTTGGTTTCGGCAGTTGCGGGAACGTGTACGCTTATATAGTCTGACATTTTGAACACGTCTTCGAACGTTGCAACTCTCTGTACGCCTTCGCGGATATGCCATGCGGCATCAACACTGAGGTAGGGGTCGCATCCGATAACTTTCATACCGAGACGTTCGGCAGCGTTTGCGAGCATACCGCCGATAGCGCCGAGACCGATAATACCGAGTGTTTTGCCTACGATCTCGATTCCCGCAAATTTAGACTTGCCTTTTTCAACCTGTTTTGCAACGTCGTCGGTTCCTTTGAGGGAGTTAGCCCATTCGATACCGCCCACAATGTCGCGCGAAGCGAGCATAAGCGCGCACACTGCAAGTTCTTTTACCGCGTTTGCATTAGCACCGGGAGTATTGAAAACAACGATACCTTCTTCAGCACATCTGTCGAGGGGAATGTTGTTTACGCCGGCACCCGCTCTTGCGATTGCCTTGAGGTTGTCTCCGAATTCCATATCGTGCATAGCCGCAGAGCGAACCATGATTGCATCGGGATTTTCAATCGAATCGGAAACGCTGTATTTTGTTTTGTCAAAAAGATCCGTGCCGCAGGGCGCGATCTTGTTTAATAACTGAATATTGTTCATAATAATACCGTTTATTGCAATAGAAATTAGCCTTTGGGGTTATTCTTTGCAAATTCTTTCATAAATTCTACGAGGTCAGCAACGCCTTCGTAAGGCATAGCGTTATAAATGGAAGCACGCATACCGCCGACGGAACGGTGTCCTTTTATGTTCTTGAAGCCGTTTGCGTCAGCCTCTTTAGCAAATTTCTTATCGAGTTCGGGATCGCCTGTTACAAACGTAACGTTCATCATAGAACGGCTCTGTTTTTCAACGGGGGCAATGTAGTAATCCTGAGAATCAAGATAGTCGTAAAGAACAGCGGCTTTTTTCACGTTCTTTTCTTTCATAACCTCAAGACCGCCCATATCTTTTATCCATTCGAGTACGAGCTTGCATACGTAAATGGGGTAGCAGGGAGGTGTGTTGTACATAGAAGCGTTGTCTGCGATTATCTTGTAGTTGAGCATTACGGGAGTAATATCTCTTTCTTTTCCGAGAAGATCTTCACGAATGATAACAACGGTGAGACCTGCGGGAGCCATGTTTTTCTGTGCGCCTGCGTAGATCATACCGAATTTGGATACGTCAACGGGCTCGGAAAGAATGCAGGACGACATATCGGCAACAAGGGGGATATCGCCTGTATCGGGAATATAATAGTATTTTGTTCCGTAGATCGTGTTGTTGAAGCAAACGTGAACGTAGTCTGCATCGGGACGGATATCCTCTCTCTTGATCACGGGGATATACGAATTGTTTTTATCTTCGGAAGAAGCTATGCATACAACGTCGCCGTATTTCTTTGCTTCCTGAAAAGCTTTTTTGGAAAACTGGCCCGAAACTATATAATCAGCTTTGCCCGAACCTGTCATTAGGTTCAAAGGAACTGCGGAGAACTGTGTAGAAGCTCCACCCTGCATAAACAAAACCTTGTAGTTTTCGGGGATATTCATAACTTCGCGCAGGAGTGCTTCTGCTCCTTGAATTATCTCCTCATAAACAGGAGATCGATGGCTCATCTCCATAACTGACATGCCGGACTCACCGTAACAAACCATTTCGTTTGCGCACTTTTCGAGTACGGATAAAGGCAACATGGAAGGCCCAGCAGAAAAATTATAAACTCTTTTCATTTTTTCACTCCTTGAAAATATAATATATTAGTATATATTATATAGATTTTCTGCCTATCCGTCAATATACAAATTGCTGTTTTTTTTAACAAAATAATGCCCGTGTTCGTATATTATCAATATTTTAAAGAAAAATACAGTAAAATAAAAAAAAGCACCGTTTCGGCTGAAAAACAGCGGAAGGGTGCCTTTTTTGCTTAACCGATCATATCGGCGAGGCTGTGTGTTACCGAGCTGATCGTATTGAGGGTGCGGGCAGTTGTTTTCTGTAACTTTGACTTGGGTTTATGCATGGATTTTACGGCAATACCGACAGCCGTTGCCGCAACCGTCCCTGCGATTATTCCTGTTGCTATTTTCATTTTTTTGTTTGTCATATAATACCACTCCTAAATAAATATTTATCCTCGAGTAGTATTTGTTTTAAAGGCAAAAAATATACAAAAATAAAAAAAGTCTGTACAGTCGTTTGACTGCACAGACCAAAGTTTTAGCCTTTATAGTTGATAATAAAATGAGAGGGAAGTCCGTCTTTCCAGAACACTTCTGATTCGCCGTTGATAAGGGGCTTGATATACTCTAGACAAGCGTCAGTAACATCGTTTCCTGCTTCGTTGATAAACTCGGAAGGAACCTCTTTGACCTGGTTGGCGATCTTATCGATGTCAGCGTATGTAGGCTCAACTGTGTAGGGAGCGTCAGAGGTGCGTTTGAAGCACATCATCTTGCCCGTAATTCCTGTAGTTGCATTTTTAACTGCAGCCGCGCCGACCATAAGAGATTCGTCAATATCAGCTTTTGAAGCGCAGTGAGAAGCGCATCTCTGTAGAAGATTGAGCTCGATCGAACGAACCTTGCATCCGATCTTTTCTTTTACGAGAAGCTCGAGGCACTTGCCTGTACCAGACAAATATTTATGTCCGAATACGTCGGTTGCGCCGCTCTGGGTAGATTCGCCTACGTATCTGCCGTCGGCGCCTCTTAAGCCCTCGGATACTGCGATAACAACGTTGGGATGCTTTTCGAGGGCAGCCTTAACGTCTTCGATAAACTTGTCGGTATCAAAATCTCTTTCGGGGAGATAGATATAGTCGGGACCGATTCCGCTGATGATCCTGGGAAGACCTGCGGCAACGGTGAGCCAGCCTGCGTCTCTGCCCATGATCTCAACTATGGTTACAGCCTTAACGGTATATACAGCGCAGTCGCGGAGTATCTCCTGCATAGATGTAGCTATGTATTTAGCCGCCGATCCGTAGCCGGGGGTGTGGTCTGTTCCCACAACGTCATTGTCGATGGTCTTGGGTACGCCCATAACCTTTATTTCGTAGCTGTGAGCTTCGGCGTATGCGGATACCTTTGCAACGGTGTCCATAGAGTCGTTTCCGCCGATATAGAAGAAGTAGCGGATGTTGTTAGCCTTGAAAAAGTCAAACAGTTTTTCATAAACGGCATCGTCATCACCCATCTTGGGGAGCTTACGTCTGCAGGAGCCGAGAGCGGCAGCGGGGGTGGAAGCAAGAAGCTTCAGATCCATTTCGGACTTGAATACCTCGTTGAGGTTTGTGATCCTGCCTTCGAGCATACCCTCAACTCCGTTGTGCGCGCCGTATATAACGTCGATCGCCTCGGAATCGAATGCGCCCTTGATAACGCCTGCCAGTGTTGCGTTTATAGCGGCGGTGGGACCGCCCGACTGACCTACTATTGCATTTCCTTTTAACATAACACTTATGTCCTTTCGTATTTATAGTAATAAAATTGTTTCAAAAAATCATTCTATGTTCATTGTAACATATTTTTGTGAAAAATCAAGATATATCGGATATATTTATATATATTTATTTAATGTCTTCGGTTCGGGATTCGGAATACTCTTTCGGAGTACAGCCGAATTCCTCGTAAAACGCCCTGTAAAAAGTACACATAGAGTTGAACCCGCTTTCGAGAGCGCAGTAGGTTATGCTGTGTTTTTTTTCGTTCATAAGCATTACCGCATTTTTCAGGCGTATCACTTTTATGTAATGATTCAATCCTATGTTAAAGCTGTTTTTAAAGTATCTTGAAATATAGCTTGAATTGTAACCGAATCTTGCCGACACCGAGGAGAGGGAAATATTGTTTTTGTAGTTGTCATTTATATAAAAAAGAATTTGGGAGGGAAGGTCGGTGTCAAGGCTTCTTTCGGCTTTTGTGAAGGCGATAT
>JAZNOI010000067.1:0-1839 GCA_045580755.1 Eubacteriales bacterium
CGCAGGACTCCGAAGAATCCTGCGGTTGAATATTAATTAGATTCCTCAGCTTTTGGAGGTTTTTTGCGTATCAGCCCGAGAAGTCCCCATATGTCACACCATACAAAGCTGATCGTGCCAATGACCAAAACAAACACCGGGCTGCTGCCGATGGAAAATAAAAGAGTTGATAAAGCGAGAAGAAAAGAGTTGTAAAGGGTAAAAAGAAATTTATTTTCGCTATCGCGCAGATATATTTTTGAATACAAAACCGAGAGAACCGGTATTGCAACAGCAAAGCAGAATATCAAGCCGATCAAACCAATTACTAAACCGCCGTACCCGCTGTCGTGCGAGTAAGGTTCTGCGGCGGCATAGATCAATAAAATTATGATCGAGGTAATAACCGACGAGATTATGGGAAATAGCCATTTTTTAAGTTTCATAATCATTTCTTCGGTATTTTGATTTCGTGCGGCAATTCGATTTCAGGTTGTTTTTTGAATTTTTTACCTATCAATCCGAGAAATTCCCAGAAAAGACACCATACGAATCCTATGCACCCGACAAGGAAAAGATCGCCGATTTCTGTGGTGAATGCCAGAAAGATAAGAAAAGCAACTACGGGTAAATACACGAGAATGCCGTTATAAACGATGAAAAATATATTTTTACGCCAATTATCAAGAAAGAATATCGAATAGCAAAAGTTCGGAATCGGCAATAAGAATATGCACCATCCGAATATCCATTTCGTAAAAAACGCCAATACAACGTATAACGAAGCGGCGGAGAGCGCGAAAAAGATCAAGGGTAGGAGCCATTTTTTATGTTTCATCATTCATCCTCCATACTTACACTGTCAAACTGTGAGGTATATTCGGGCTGCTTTTCGTTTTTTTTACTTATGAAAACTCCAAGCATTCCCGAAATCAGACAAACGACCAAAAGAATGGGTGACAAGATCAGCGAGAAAGCGTTGTGAGTCAAAAACACCGACAAAGCGACAGGAGCGGCGAACAAAATTGCGTTATACAGGATAAAGGGAAATTTGCGGTTTGCATCAGCCAAACACTTGAATCCGTAGAAATATGAGAAAATTGCAGGAAGGATAAGGCAAAGGTTTGAAATAATTACCGTGATAATTGCTTCGGCGGTGATGCTTTCGATGAGTGAGAGCATCAAACCGAACAACAAAAACAACGCGATACCGAACACGATCGCCGCGGGCGGCAAGAACCATCTTTTGAGTTTCATATTTCCTCCTTTTGGCTGAAAAGGGCGAAAAGTTCCTACAACACTAATATATCATATTTTTAGCGGGATGTCAAGTTTTTTGTAAAATTATAATTATATACTGTAGGGACCGACTTCCTCGGCGGTCCGTGGGCATAAAAATATATATTTGGTCAAATCCAGAGACTATAGCAGTATTTTCTTAATTTTATGCACAGCGATAATATCATTGGGATCGGACCGCCGGGGACGTCGGTCCCTACAATCTCGAAATAAAAATAGATATATAAACTTATTTAACTGCCGTCCGTGAAAATCATTTTTATCAATTTTTCAAAATCATTGACAAATATACTGTAAATATGATACAATAAATATATATCACCAATAATTCGGAGGTCAAAAATGATCAGACATATAGTAATGTGGAAATTCCTGCCCGAGGCGGGTGGTAAGACGAAGGACGAAAATCTCGAGGACGTAAAGGCGCGTCTTTTGGCGCTTTATGCAAGCGGAAAGATCGAGGGGCTGCGCCGTATGGAGATCGGGCGCGACGTTTCGGGCCCCGATATGTCCTACGATATGGTGCTTCTGACCGAATTCGATTCGCTCGATGCGCTCCAT
>JAZNOI010000068.1:0-10235 GCA_045580755.1 Eubacteriales bacterium
AAAAAGGAAGATTCCAAAGATGGAAAATCTTTGGTCGTTTGGTGGTGGGGGTCAAGGGGAGGAGGAATCGAAACCTCCTGCCCCTTGGCGCCTTCTTTGTTTTACTTTCTTGGCAAGGCAAGAAAGTAATAAAAAAAGAAAAAAACAAAAACGCTTTCGCGTTTTTTTAAAGAAGCACATACAGTCAGGGCTTCGCCCCGAACCCCACAAGAGACGCGCTTTTGTAAAAGCGCCCTCTTGACTCCAGCCAAAACTTCTTATTTTTTACAATTTCTTCGACAACACAAAAAAAGCAGAGGACTAAACCTCTGCTTTTTATTCTTATATGACCTTATACTATCGTTCCGTTTTTGACTACGGTCTTAACGTTAAAATCACCGTCCGCAATAACAAGGTCTGCCTTTTTGCCAACCTCTATACTGCCAACTTCTTTTTCCATTCCAACGTGGCGTGCAGGCGTCGTAGACAGCATCTTTGCCGCAGTTACAACGTCTATCCCGTAATCTCTGCAAACAACGCGTAACGCCCTGTCCATCGTACAGATACTGCCCGCATAGGACGTAAGATCGGGCAACTTCGCAACCCCGTCGTCAACGATAACGTAGCTTCCGTTTTGCAAGCTTCCGAGCATACCCGACTTCATATCGGTACAGGCGATCCTCGTTGCATCGGTTATACCCATAACCATATCGGCACCCTTGATCTTCAAGGCAAGTTTCATACAGTGCTCAGGTATGTGTCTTCCGTCGCATATAAGCTCAACGGATACACTGTCGTCAAGATAAGCGGCCTCGACCACTCCCGCCGTTACGATCTGTTCTCTCTTTTTGTACGCCGTAACTGCATTATAAAAATGCGTAACGTGAGTGAATCCGCCAACAAAACCTTTTTCCGCCTCATAACCCGTTGCATCGGTATGAGCAACGGCGCAAATTATGCCCTTTTGATTCATAAGCTCGGCAAATTTGAGCGCATTCGGGATCTCGGGAGCCGCGTCCCAGCGGATAACGCTTCCCTTTGCGGCGTCAAGGATGATATTTACTTCATCAAAATCAATATCGCGAATTATATCACCTTTTTGCGCGCCCTTGCTCTTGCTGTTTGAGTTCGAGAAATATGGACCTTCAAAGTGGAGACCGGGAGCGTTTTCGGCATACTCGCTTTTTTCTTTAAACTCGAGATACGCCTTTACAAATCCCAACA
Organism: Eubacteriales bacterium; assembly: GCA_045580755.1. Lineage (GTDB taxonomy): Bacteria > Bacillota > Clostridia > Oscillospirales > CAG-272 > RGIG1995. The sequence goes on from JAZNOI010000068.1 coordinate 1,204, forward strand.
GTTCTTCTCTCGATGCGGTCATAGCCGTGGGAACCAAGGTAGTCGTTCCCCTTTTAAGATGGGCTTTTACGGCAGTTTCAAAAGCATCTGCCGTGCCGTCCATAAAATCGGCTCCGCCTCCGCCGTGAACGTGAACGTCGATAAATCCCGGCAAGAGATAACCGTTTTCAGCGTCCAGAACGCAGTCGGCTTTTTCGGAAACATTCTTTCCGATCAAAGTTATTCGTCCGTTACTCGAAAAAACATCGGAAGGCTCGGTTATGCCGTCGGGCAAAACCACCCTTGCGTTTTTTATAAGAAGCGAGTTGTCCGTCATTTGTTATATACTCTTATTTCGGGAATAGGATTCTTTGTTGCCTCAGCGATCGTGTAGATCGTTGCATCGGGATGATTACGGAAAAGCGAACAAGGAACTTTTGCCGTGATATCGCCGTGAAGTATCTTTCTGAGAGCGCCCGCATTCCAGTCACGAGGCATGATCATTATGATCTTCTTTGCCTTGAACATTTCTTTCATACCAACGGTAATGCAGTATTCGGGAATAGCTTCAAGGTCAGCACCGCAGTTCATATATGCGTTGATCGTTCTTGTTTCGCGGCTGATCTTCAAAACGCGGGTAGGTCTGTTTGCAAACTCTTCGTTCGTGCAAGCTTCTCCCGGTTCCGGAGGCTCGTTGAAAGCATAGTGGCCGTTTATACCAACACCGCCGAATACCATATCGAGCTTGCCGTACTTTTCGATTATTTCCATAACCTGTTCAGGCTTTGCGGGGTCGGGGAATATTCTGTTTTCGGGAAGAACGTTGAGCTCCTCGTCTACGACTGAATAGAAGATCCTGTTCATTCCGCCTCTGAATGACAACGGATCGTCGATGTCAACGTATGTTTTTTCATCTTTGAGATACTCATCCATATTGATAAATACGCAGTTTTTCAAAGAGATTCTGTGTTTGTTTACAAGATATGCAAGTCTGAAGTAGGGGCCGAGAGGTCCGTAAGGCACTACCATAACGGTGGGCTCGCCTTTTTTGTTATTCTCTTCGATAACAGCGAGAACCTCCATTGCGACTTTCCAGTAAATATCAACCTCTGCCGTGCTTACGTCAAGCTTAATGCTCGAGCCCTTGCCGAGATCTTCGGGTTTTATAAGGTTGTAATGTTCCATAATGTTTCCCTTTCTTTTTTGTTATGTTTTGTTGTATTGAATTTATATTTTTTTATTTATTCTCGATATAAAATTTGATCCTGTCGTTTACTTTCTTTCTGAAAGAGATCATCTTCTCGGGAGTTTCGGGGGTATTAAAGAAATTGGGCGAACCCAGATATTCATCGATCAGCTTGTTGCACTCCTCTTTGCTGCTAAGACTTTCAAGCAGCTGCAAAGCTCGCATATCAACAAGTCCGTCAGCAAATATTTTCTGGTGGATCGACTGGATCGGCTTTTTGTCTTCGCCGGGATAAACGCTGTACGTCGTTCCTGCGTTCGGGAATCCGCAGCAGGGATCAAGCGCGGGATTGTAAAGTCCGTGTGCCAATCTGCCGTAATAGTAATTGTATCCCCAGTGCAAAAAACCTTTTGCGTTGTGGTAGTAAAGCATATATCCCAATGCTCTGTTTCTTTCTCTGGGAAGCTGTATAAGTCTGTTCGACAGTCCGTCGTAACACTCGCCGCCTGTATAATAAACCCAAAGGTCATCGCACTTGCCCGCAAAATCCATAACTTTATGTATTCTTGCAATGGGAGTCGAAACGAGTCCCGACTCGTAGAACTTATAGTCGGACAAGGCGTCTCCGACGGTATATCCCGCCAAAAGATCTCGAATGGTCTTGCTCGACTTTTCATAAGTTTCAAGATGCTCCTCGGCAGGCTCGTCGGACATGTGGAACAGTGTGGTCTTGTCCAGACCCTCGCCCTTCAAAAACTCAATGACCTGAGGAATATACTGTCTCAGGAATCCAACGTATTCGTCACCCGAAGCATCGGTTTCCCAACCGAATATTTTTTTCATCTCGCCGTTTACTTCTGCCACGACCTTGGGCGCGTGTGCCGCTCCCCACTGCGTGAAGAAATGCGAATGTTCAAAGTATTTTATACCTGCTTCTCTCGCTTCGTCGATATATCTTTTCATCATGGAAAAGTCGAAAGTGTATTTGCCGTTTTCAACCTTTACTCCGACGAGCTGAACGGTCATTCTCTCCTCGCCGATAGCCGTATCGAGCGCGGGGGTGAATGCGGGCATAAGAACCATATTCATTCCGTTTTTGACAGCCGTTCTCAAATAGTCCTTCATTACCTCAAAATACTCGTCCGAGAAAAGCTCGAGGTTGTAATAATCCGCAAGGCAGTCGTTGTGGAACCAGTTCGTATAATAAAGGCTCTGCTCGGGCAGATCTGCGTCAATAACTTCAAGGGTTATTTCATTTTCGCCAACCTTTTCGTTTGCCCAGTTGAACAGCTCGATCTTTACAGTATGCTTGCCGACGGGCATTTCTTTTCCGTCTTCGTTTACGTTAAACCAAACCTGTTTCCAGCTGTCGTTGTATGCCGCAAGGCTGACTTTTTCTCCATCTTCAACACAGCGGTATCCGCATCCGCCGCGGATCGTCTGCTTAACTACTTTTGCATCCCTGTCTTTGGGAATAAGCATGTCGGGGTAGAGTCCGGGGGGGAGTGTCGGCTTTATGCGCGAAAAGCTGTGCAAAACGGGCACGTAATTTACGTGATATACGTTTATGTCAAGCTCCGTTGTCAGCTTCATGCAAAAATGCACTTCCTCTGCTGCGTATCCCGTTTCACCTTCAGGGAAAAGCTTGTACGCCATCTGGAAAGAAAAAGGTTCGTTTTTACAGATCGAATACTCTTTCAGTTGTTCTGCCTGTCCTCCTTTTTCGGGAGTTATCAAAACCAGATCGTTGTAAATCTCTGTACGGATCATATACTGTTTCCTCTTCAAATTTTATAATTAGATATTTATATAATTATTATATACCCGTGTAAACGCAATTAAAATCCACAATATCGGCGTATTTTTGGACAATATCGGCGTTTTGTGTTGACACCGCCCGCTTTTAGTTGTACTATATAGCAAAAGGATGTGATTATTTGCCGACCATAAAAATCACGACGGAAAAAGAATACGACGGATATACGAAGGTGAACTCATGCGGTATGCAGTGGCTGGGAGACAGAGATTATAATACACTGCGTGAAAAAGGCAGAGTCGACTATTCGATCTACTACATATCGAAAGGACAGGGCTATTACGAATACGGGGGCAAGAATTATACCGTTCCCGAAGGCTGCATAATGCTCTACTTTCCGAAGATATGCCACCACTATTTTTTTAAAAAAGAGGATAAGGCAGAAATGTGCTGGGCGCACTTCAGCGGAAAAGTGTGTTCGGTTCTCGACAATCTGAAAGCCGACTGCCCCGTGGTGGTGAAGATAAAAGACAGAAAGCAGTTTAAGTCGATCTTCAACAAGATGATCGCGGCACATTATAACAGGCTTACTAACGGCGATATGCTCTGCGACAGCTATATGCCCGTGCTTCTCGCGCTTATTGCACAGAGCAACGTTACCGAAAACGGAGAAAAAAGATCGCAGGCAAACGAGCAGCTCGAAAAGGTGCTCAGCCGTATGCACGTCGATTTCAACAGCCCCATAAATATAAAGGACTATGCCGATATGTGCCATCTTTCCGAGGATAGATTTATAAAAATGTTTAAGTCGCGTATGGGTATTCCGCCGTACAGATACCAGCTTAGGATACGAATTGAGCGCGCGGCGGAAATGCTCGAAAACTCCTCTGTTACGGTAGCAGAAGTGGGCGAAGCCGTCGGCTTTGCCGACAACGCATACTTTTGCCGCATCTTCAAGAAATTCACCGGCCATCCCCCGTCATTTTATAAATCTTGACTTTTCAGAGCATTGTTTTTGCCCGATTGCAACAAATACTTGTAATTGTTTGGAAAATATGTTATAATACTGACATAACCTCTAAAGAAAGGGTGTGATCGTCATGAGTAACGTTTTAGAGTCAGCGTTCCGTAGGCGATCTATGCCCAAATATTACATCAAATAATCAATATTTTATCAAGATTATTAGGCATAAATCGCTTATAAAGGGCGATTTATGCCTTTTTGTATTCAAACGTAACACTGCTCCACACACATCTTCTTGTATATAACACCACGAAAGGAGTATTATTTGTAATGTTTAGAAAAATCAAACGAGTATTATCATTTGTATTATCATTTGCTTTATTCATCACAGCGCTACCTATTACGAACATTTTTGCATCCGATCCGCAAACAAATATTCCTACATACGAAACAAAAAAAGAAGAAAGCGCTCTGGACCATGCCTTAACAAAAGATCCAACGCACAACTCGGACAAGACTTTTGTTATATCTGAATTGGAAGAAAAAAGAGAGTCCAACGCAAAACATTTTCGCATGAGTGACGGAAGTATAGTTGCGGCTGTATATCCGTATGATGTTCACCACAAAGACGAAAGCGGAAAATATATCAATATCGACAATTCTTTCGATACGGACACGTCAAAAAACACAGATGTTTTTGTAAACAAGAGCAATCACACCTATGTTAAGTTTATGAAAAAAAGCAACCCCAACAAGCTCTACTCCATAGAAAAAAACGGCTATAAAGTAGACGTTTCGATCGACAATGTCAATAAAGTATCTGCAGAATTGCTGACACCTGAAAATAATTCTATAGACAGTCCTTATAAACTTGATAACATATCAGGAAATCTGGTATATACCGATATACTGAACAACACAGACATTCAATACACATACGTATCAAATGAATTAAAAGAAAACATAGTAATAAAAGACAAAACCGATTTCAACAGTTTGGTATATAATTATCACGTATCCGGAAGCTTGGATGCCGTGCAAGTAAACGACAAGAGCATATCCGTATATGAAAAAGGAACCGATAATCTTATCTTTGAGATAACAGCACCTACCATGTGGGATTCAGTCGGTAAACACAGTACAGATCTGTCTATCAAGCTTACCGAAGAAAAAAACAGTAAATTCACAGTTGTACTTTCATGGGACGTACCGGAAGACGCGGTGTACCCTTTAACCGTCGACCCGGTATTGCATTTTCAAGTTGATAAAGGCGACATACAAGATACACATATAATCAGCTCATTACCTACAACGAACTATGACTACAATAATCACATAAGAGTCAGAAACGACTGTTATGCGTTGGTTCAATACCCATTACCTACCCTCGGAAGCGGAGATAAGATCATTAACGCACAGTTGGTGCTGACACCCTATTGTATGGTTGCTCCAAATGAAACAGCATATTCCATGGTGAACAGTTTTAATCCAGCCGTAAATATTACCACGCATAAAATACTGCGTGCGTGGAACGAATATACTGCTACTTATCAAACAGTAGACCCCGACAATGGGTTCTATGACAGTACTGTCATTTCATACAGAGAAGTAAACGGAGATAATTCACTATACACCTGGGATATAACCAAAGTTGTAAACGAATGGGCAGATGGTTATGCATCGAATTACGGCGTTCTGCTAAAATTCGATCAACCTGCTCCAAACAGCGGATTTAATGCATTCTTCTTGTCAACAAACGGTTACTATGTACCTGAATGGGCATACCCTACCGTTATATATCAATATATAAACACGACAGGATTGGAAAACTATCTTTCCTATCATAGCCAAAACGTCGGATACGCGGGAACCGTATACACGAACGACTTGACCGGAAACGTTACCGTTATTACTCCCGTTGTAAGCACCGGCGGCTCTCTGATGCCGATCAACGTATCATTAGTATACAATCTCGACAAAGAAGAAACGACATCTCCTTTCGGTACGAACTGGACTCTGAACTACTGGCAAACAATTTCAAAATGCTTTTTTGGGGAAAAAGAATATTTGAAATACCGTGACGGAGACGGAACCGACCATTATTTTGAACTTGATTCTGCCACCGGAAAATACATAGACGAAATTGATCCGGACAGAGTATTTACTTTCCATCAATCATCAGGTGTCTTTGAATTAACGGACAGCGACGGAACTTCAATGCATTTTTCGAGAATTTGTATTGACGGAGTATGGGTCGAACAATGGTATTTGACCCGAATCTATGACAGAAACGGAAATTATATTCATATCACACTTGATGAAAACAATTTTAAACATATAAACAAAATAGAATCAACAACGGGCAACGTCGTAGATTTTGTTTACGATTCTTCAGGTATGCTTTCCGAAATAAAATACTATGACGGAAACACACAAAAAAGCGTTCGCATCGAATACAACACGAACGTAACTACCCCAAACAACAGTATCGGAAAAATAATTTTTGCGGACAATACGTATACGGAGTACGATTACTATGAAGGTACTTCGAATATTATGTCTCTTGAAGATATCGACGGATACAAGCTGGAATACGGATATACCGCAGGAAATCCGAACAGAGTAAACAATATAAAAGAATACAGCAGCGACGGTATATTGGGAGCTCAAATTACGATGAGCTACGAGCCTACGGCAACCTATTTTACCGACGTTTTAAACGAACGGAATTATCTGTATACTTTTTCAAAAAATGCTACTCTGAAGAGCGTGGTTGACGTTACCGGAGGAGATTATTCCGGCTACGCTCAATACTACGAATATAATAACGGAAATGCTGACCGGATTTCCGGAAAAGGAAACCTGACATTTGTCAGCAAGACACAAAAAAATACCGTAAACCTAATGTACAACCACGGTTTTGAAGAAGTTGCATATTATTTTTACGAAGCCCCGGGAGACACGACCGGAGGAGCAACGGGTGGATACAGCACAGAAAAAAGCTATATGGGTGATCGGTCATACAAGTTGACCAGAAACACCTCGAGCGATAGCACGAGAGTTTCGGCTGTATACCAAAAAAACCTAAAAGCAAATACTGAATATACGTTTTCAGCTTATGTTAATACAAGCGAAATGACGGCTGGTGTAGGCGGTGTAAACCTTGTTGTTTCCGGTTTTGATACCGAATACAAGAGCGAAACGGTAAAAGAAACCTCTTCGAATTGGAAAAGAATATGGGTAACGTTTACCGCACCCGAAGATAAGAGTATAAACCTGTTTTTGAATATGTACGGGGCTACGGGATCTGTATACTTTGACTGCGTACAGTTTGAGGTAGGCGGTCTGTCTGAATATAATTTGATAGATAATGCAGGTTTTGAAAGTGATGCAGGTTTTTGGGATCTGTTTTCAGGTTCAGCAGTCATAACCGGGAATGATCTCCATTCTCAAAAATCAGCGCGCGCCGTTGGCGGCATAAACACTTTTACACATTATCATCAATCATTCAGTATGCCCGGCGGAAAAACGGGCGATACATACGTTGCATCTGCCTTCGCAAAAGCCAATTCCGTATCGTCTGAAGGATGGCGCTTCTGCGTTATGGTGAGGTTTATGATGGGCGAGACCACCATAAACGAGGAGTTTTTCCGATTTGATTCATATACATCTCAATGGCAGAAAATCGCAGGCGTTGCAAAAGCATCCGGAGACTACGATACCGTGCAGTACTGGATACTGTACTATTACAACTGCAACGAAGTATATTTTGATAATGCCCAGCTCGTTAAAGATACGTTCGGCAGCACGTATACCTATGATGAAAAAGGCAATTTGATCAGCACGGTAGATCTCCAGGGAAAAGAAGAATATACGTTCCAATACGACGGAAATAACCAGCTTATAAAAGAAACAAATATCAGCGGAAACGTCATAGATTATGCCTATGATGAAACGATACCGAGTAGGCTGACGTCGGTAACGTCAGGCGGTGTTACCGCAAAATACAACTACGACGATAAAGGTAACGTGCTTTCATCGGAAGTCTATGCGTCCGCAAACGGACAAACAGGCGGAACCGAAGCATATCCGTCAATAGTAACGTCTGCGACGTATACCCCAAGCGGCGAGTACATGATAAGCTCCACGGACGCTCGCGGAAAAACGACGAATTATACCTACAACGAAACGAGAGGCTATCTCGACTATGTTACTGACCCGAAAGGTGTCGTAACAGACTATACGTATAATTCAAGCGAATTACTTACGGGTGTCAGCGTGGGCATAGGCACAAACGTGTCTTCCGTTGCATATTCGTATGACAACGCGAAGCGGCTGTCAACGATAACCTCTCCGAGCGGTACGGTATACGGATTCACTTATGACGGATTCAGCAGAAACATATCCACAAAGATCGGAACAAACAGGCTATTGAGTACGAACGCATACGATTCCAAAGGCTTGCTTCAAAGCATGACTTACGGAAACGGAACGGTAGTATCATACGGCTATGATGTTTTTAACCGGCAAAATGCAAAATACGTAAATAACGTTTTGCATACGAAATATACTTACGACGCGTTGTCAAGACCGTCGGAGATAACTGTGCTTCCCATTGACAAGACAACGAAATACGAGTATGATATTGTTGGTAGATTGGTTCTGGAAAGACTCGTTCAGACGTCGACGTTGACCGAGCGCGCAAGGCTGAAGCTTCGTTACGACGACACAAAAAACAGAGTTGCCGGCTATGACGTTTCTGTAAACGGAAACAACCACAGTATTGACTATATTTACGGTACAGGCACGAATACTCCCGACCTTGTTGCCGGAGTGAAGATGAACGGCTATCCGTTTGTAACGTATAGTTATGATTCATTAAACAGACTGAGCACAAGAACGCTTGTCGAGCTTGAGCATCCTTATACGACAACTTATACGTATATGGACGGGACGGCAAACGACCGAACAACAGGGCTGATAAAAAGCGTTAATTATAACGGAAGTATTTACGAATACTCGTATGATGACGTTGGAAATATTACGTCTGTAACGCTTAACGGAACCGTTGTTGAAAGCTATACGTACGATAATTTGAATCAACTGTCGACGGCAACGATCGGCACAAACAGTTATGCGTATACTTA
>JAZNOI010000069.1:0-21464 GCA_045580755.1 Eubacteriales bacterium
ACCGAAAAGCTCGCCTGTAGCATTAAGCTTTTCTGTATCTGTATCACAAATTGCAACGAGTTCTGCTTTAGGATGGCGAATAACACCTCTCATATGACCTTTTGCCATATTGCTGCAGGAGATGACACCAACTTTTAAAATCTTATTTTCCATGATAATTATTTCCTTTCAGCTCATTCAATCAGAAATTGTAATCGGGAACGACGGGCTGACCCTTTTCAGCAGCTTCGCAGATAGCAAAGCAAGCTGCAACAGTTTTAGCACCCTCGTAAACGGTTGTTGAAACTTCCTTGTCGTTAAGAACAATATTTGCGAACTCTTCAAATTCAGCAGTAGCATTGTGGTTGTTGATAGCAACAGGATATTTAACTTCAACCTCTGAGTTAGGTTTATCGGGGATGAGAGAACCAACGGTCGCACCTGCGATCTCGGATCTGTAAACGCTCATCTGGGCATTCTTGTTGTCGCAAACGATCGTACCCTTTGTTCCGTAGATAACGGTACGCATTGTGTAGTTACGCTTGCAGCTTACGGAAATGAATACCTTTGTCATAATGTTGTTGGGGAACTTCATGATAGCGATATGCGTATCGTCATAGGGAAGGTCTGTGAAGATCTTCTTTGTGGAGTATGCTCTGACTTCTTCGGGATCGGAACCGATGAGCCAACGGAGAAGGTCAACAGCGTGGCAACCGCCGCCTACAACACCGTTTCTTTCAGGGTTGGATCTCCATCTTGCAGGATCTGCTTTCCAGTCTTCGCAAGCCTTAAGGATCTTTTCATAGTTGTGAGCGTATTCGGTTTCAATAAATACGATGTCGCCGATCTCGCCGCGGTTCATAATATCTTTAGCTAACTTAAACGAAGGCGTATAACGAGCGATCTGACCAACCATAAACTTCTTGTCTGACTTCTTCACTGCGTCTGCGATTGCCTGGAGGTCGTCTCTGTTAAGAGCGAGGGGCTTTTCGCAAAGAACGTGTTTGCCTGCCTCAAGGGCTGCAACAGCCATTTCTCTGTGAAGATGGTCGGGAGTTACGATGATAACAGCGTCGATATCGGGCTGAGCAAGGAGTTCCTTGTAATCCTGATAAACGCGGCTTACACCTCTTCTTGCGGCAACGGTTTTTGCCTTTTCGAGGTCGATGTCACATACTGCAACAAGCTGAGCCTGAGGATGAGCGATAACACCCTTCATGTGGCCTTCAGCCATACCGCTGCAGGAAATAACGCCTACATTAAGAATCTTCTTATCCATGATAATATTTCCTTCCGTGTAAATATAATAATTATGGTTAAATTCATTTTAGCAAATATTTACTTCAAAGTCAATACAATTATTCGGTTGTTTTTAACAAAAAAGCATATTAATACTGTAAATAATTTATACGAAGTTTTTTTTGCATTGTTTGTTTTGCAAAAATGATTAGATTTTCAGAAAATACTGAGATATTGCAAATATACTGTTGATTTTAGGTTTATAAACGGAGTATAATTTATGTAAATTAAATCCGAAATAATAATACTGTTTATGCAGAAAAGAGGTAAATAGATGTCTGGACAGGTAAAAAGAATAGGAATATTAACTTCCGGCGGAGATGCGCCGGGAATGAATGCGGCAATAAGAGCAGCAGTCAGATGCGGGATATCACACGGATGCGAGATGATCGGTATTGAGGGCGGTTATTGCGGTTTGATGGACGGCGTAATGAGGGAGATGAATCTTCGTTCCGTATCGGAGATCATATCGAAAGGCGGAACTATCCTCAGAACGGCGAGGTCAAAGGAATTTTCTACCGAAGAGGGAATTGCAAGAGCAAAAAGTATGGCGGATATCTTCCGTTTGGATGCGATCGTTGTGATCGGCGGAGACGGTTCTTTCAGAGGTGCGCGCGATCTGGCAAGAGCCGGTATCAAAGTTATGGGTGTTCCCGCAACTATCGATAACGATATCGGCTGCACCGATTACACGATAGGTTATGATACAGCTTTAAATACGGTAAAAGATGCTATAGACAAAATAAAGGACACGGCTTATTCTCATGAGAGATGCAGTATAATTGAAGTAATGGGCAGAGATGCAGGTTATATCGCGTTAAACACGGCGATAGCCGACGGTGCCGAGGTTGCCATTCTGCCGGAAAAAGAGTTCAACTTAAACGAAGACGTTATCATACCGATAATAAACTGCAGAAACAGAGGGAAAAAAGATTATATAATCGTTGTAGCTGAAGGCGCCGTCGATAGCTTATGGTTGGCAGATCAGATCAAAGAAAAGCTCGACATAAAGCCTACCGTGTCTATTTTGGGGTATATTCAAAGAGGTGGAAGTCCCACGGTGCGTGACAGAGTTACGGCATCTCTTATGTCTGTTAAAGCCGTAGATCTTCTTTGTGAAGGTGATAAAAATAAAATAATTGCCCAAAAGGGAGATAAGATCGTAGCTATTGATATAGAAGAAGCTCTAAAGATGAAAAAGAGCATCGATCAGGACATGGTCAATGCTATGCAGATACTTTCATTATGAAAAAAGCGTGCAAATAATGCACGCTTTTCATATTTATTCTTTTTTTCTTTTTATTTTCATCGGGGAGCGATTAAAGTGCTTTTTAAACAGCTTCGAAAAATAGCTGTAATTCTCAAAACCGAGGTTGAGCGAAATATCTTGTAGAGCCATTTCGTTACTCAGTAGCATTTCTTTGGCAAGATTCATTTTTTGTTTGTTTATGTAATCCGTAACCGTCATATTCATCTCATCTTTAAAGATTTTTGCCGTATACTCTTTAGTTAGGTGGATAGCGCGGCTGACGTCGGATAATGAGATAGGAGAGGTAATATTGTTGTCTATGTAATGAAGTGCCTTTTTGACGTGGGGATTGTTGGTAGTGTGTTTTTTTGAGTCGATAAGCTCGATCAAGATGCAGTTCAAAATGTTCTTCATCAGATCATTCGCTTTTTTCGTTTCGTATGATTGCTCTTGCTGTATTGAATAATATTTGATATTCGGATATACTTCAAGTATATCTTTTATATTTCTATTTATTGCCGATTTCATAAAAAGGTCAAGGGGGATTTTTGTTCCTTTGTCGATGTGAAAATTGAAGATGACAAATTTGACGCTGTGATCTCCTCCGAGGCGTTCTCTCATCGTTCCCGGCGGTAGAAGGAGAGCATCGTTTTTTTTGAGAACATATACGTTTCCGTCGGCTATATACGTGAAAGTACCTTCAAGTACGAAAGTCAGGTGGTAAAAATCGACCGGAGCTTTTTGGATCTTTCCGAATTTTGAGAGAGAATGGTATCCGTAGTAAAACAGTTCTTTTACCAAATACATAACGAGACCTCCCCAAAAATTAAAATAAAGCAAAAAAATAGACAATAACATAAAATAGAGTATTGCAAAAAAAATGATTTTATTATATTATAGGAGTATTAATTGAAGTTGTCAAGCGGACTCCAAGATGGTTGATGAAATTCAGTTCCGATTTGTCTATATTGTATTATAATTTGCATTGACTTAGTATCGTTGGAGGCTTATAATTACACTAGGTGATTTTATTGCGTTTACATTATAAACAAACGCAAAACAAAACGGAGGAACAAAACAATGAAAAAGATTATATTTGCTCTGCTGGTTTTGCTGTCATTGTGTTTGGTCGTTTCTTGCGGATCAAATGAAAATACGCAGGGACAGACAAACAACGGCGGGGAAACTACAGTTGGAACGGGTGATGTTGAACAGACTCCCGGAAACGAGAACGAAAACGGTATTCTCACAATAAACCCGGAAGAGTATTATTACGTAAAGGTTTTTGAGCTTCCGAAAGAAGATTTCAGAAGTGCTGCAGTAAACCACATGAGAAAACAGTCGTCTATCGAGTGGATATGCTCGGGAGATTTCGCAGTTACCGAAACGTTCAACAGCTGGGGAATAGACCTAACCTTCAAGAAGGGCGAAAAATATACGGGTATTCCTTATGCCGATACGAAAGTCAGTTACGACCAGTTTAACAGCTATCTTGTAAACGGCACCCTCACCAGTGATTCTACAAAGTGGAAAGACGTATACGGTGTTCAGTGCGTATCTTCGATAATGAATGCTGTGCAGCAGTTTGCTCCTAACGTTGCAGGTTGGTCTACAGAGATCATGCCCAGTTACGATCAGTTCCAGGGAGTGATCGTCGGAGATTATACGGTCCCCAAGGGAGTAAAGCAGACGTTGGAAATAATCAACGCAAACGGTCAGGAAAAGATGTTTGCCGCATACAGCCAGCTTAAAAAAGGCGATATTATCATAACAAAAGACGATATTAACGACTCTTCTCACCTTCGTATGTTGGTCGAGGATCCTACTGTCGTAACAAACGCAACGGGAAAGATCAACCCGACAAGAAGCTATGTAAAAACGATCGAACAAACAAATCAGTTCGACAAAAAGAGAACAGACGGAGTTAAGACAACGTGGTACGTAGACCACACGTATCAGTTTGGTGTTCTCTACACGACGAATTATGTTCCCGTTACTCTCGAAATATACAGCAAAGATAAATCGGAATGCGAGATTCCTTATATTTTGCTTGATAAGGAGCTCACACCTTCTCAGGTTGCTGCGGGTTCATCGGTGAGTTATGTAAAATCTAACTTCCCGATACGTCACGTTACGTTTAACGTATACGATAAGGCGGGCACGCTTGTAAAGCATACCAAAGTTTATGATATGGCAAATACATATTCGATAAACCTCAGAATGCACGCATATCAGATAGTCGACGGACTTGCAAACGGTGATTATACACTGGTTATGACAGCCGGAATTGCGATCGGCGATACCGAGCTCCAGAGAGTTGATTTCACTATCAATAAATAACGATAACAAGAGAGGGTAAGTGCTATGCACACACCCTCTCTGTTGTATTTAATGAATAAAAAAAGGTCAGATTATGTATCCGACCTTTTTTGTTTATTCGGGAATACCCATATTCATAAGGCGTTTGTTAAATTCTTCTGCCGTATTGTAACCCATTTTCTTTTGGCGGTTGTTCATGGCTGCGATCTCGAGGATGATAGCAAGGTTACGGCCCGGTTTTACGGGAATGGTAGTGGTGGGAATGTTTATACCCATAATGTCCGTGTATTCGGATTCAAGGCCGAATCTGTCGTACATTTTACCGTCCTGCCAGGGCTCGAGGTTTATGATCATATCGATCTTTTCGGTATCTTTTACAGCACCCATACCGAATATTCTTCTGACGTCAACGACGCCTATTCCGCGCAATTCAACGTAATGTCGAATGATCTCGGGAGCTGTTCCGACGAGCGTTTTTGACGAAACTTTTTTGATCTCAACTGCGTCGTCTGCGATAAGACGGTGACCTCTTTTTACGAGTTCGATAGCCGTTTCGCTTTTTCCGACGCCGCTGTCTCCGAGGATGAGCACGCCTTCGCCGTACACTTCGACAAGAACGCCGTGACGGGTAATACGGGGAGCCAAGCTGACTTTAAGTGATGAGATCAGGTTTGCTGAAATTTCCGAAGTTCTCCAGTCGGTGCGGAGCAGGGGAACGTTATATTTTTTTGCCAGATCAAGCATCTCTTCGGTTATTTCCTGACTTGACGTAACGAGTACGGCAACGGGTTTTTGTTTGAAAAACTCTTCCAGTCTTTCGCACTGTATTTCTTTTGAAAAGTCCTTGAGATAACCGTATTCGGTCTTGCCTAATATTTGTATTCTGGCTGGATCAAAATATCCGAAAAATCCGCTTAAAGGTAAACCGGGACGGCTTATATCGGAAGATTCAATGATAACTTCTTTATCTTCGGGCAAGTAAAACGTTTCAAGCTGAAACTCTTTTATAATATTTTCAAGCAATACCGTATATTTTTCGGTCATGGCGGTGGCTCCTTTTTATAAAAAAATGCTTTTATATGATTATTCTACCATTTTTTAATATTACTTGTCAATAGAAACGAAAAAACAAAAGACTGTGCGTCTTTTACACAGTCTTTAAAATAATCAGATTCAGTTACCCAAAGGAGTAATCGTTTGGTATGAGCCGCCTCGGTATACTTTATATGAAATAGGGGTGTTTTTTGATGCAGTAGCCTTGTAAGCTCTCGTTAAGTCGTCGAGACAGTGGATCTCCATTCCCGATATCTCCGTTATGATATCGTCGACGAGAAGCCCTTCGGTCGAGTGTACTTTTTTTAGCTCAACTATTTTGATTCCTCGCGGAACGTTGAATATTTCCGATATCTCTTTTGTTACGAGCTCGACCTTGATAGCATCGTTTTTTTCAAAAAAAGTGCTGATAGTCTTAATATTTTCGTTTTCGATCTTATTTGCATCTTCCTTGATAAAGATGTTTTTCAGAGAATATCCAAATACGAAAAGCGAGGCTGCAACAAGAACGAATATGAGTCCGAAGAAGAGAACATGGCAGACGTTCGTCTTTTTCCTTCGGGAAGTTATCACCGAATAAGTTTTGAAGCTGTCGCTGGTAATATTTCCGTTGACGTTTTCGGCGGGTCTTATTCGTTTGTTGTCCATAGGTCTCACCAACTCTTTTGATTAACGATTCTACACGTTCATACTAACAGAAAAGTTTTAATAAATAATGACACTTTTGTGTAAATATCGTAATAACTTTGTAAACTGAAAGTGTATCAAGCTTTTTCGAGCGTGAAAACGAACTCACAGTATTCGCCGTACTTGCTTTTCGCCCAGATCTCCTGGTTGTGTGCCTGTATGATCGTTTTTGAGATGTAGAGACCGAGACCGACACCGGTTTTGTCAAGACCGCGGCTCTTGTCGCTCTTATAAAAACGGTCAAAAATATAGGGAAGATCGTCGGGTGCGATGCCGTTACCCTCGTTATAAACCGAAACGAATACCTGTTTTGCTTTTTGTTTTATTGAAATGACGTATTTTCCGCCGTCTTTTGAAAACTTAACGGCGTTGTCGCAGATGTTATAAAGAATTTGATGTATCGAATCTTTGTCGGCAATAACGTCGATATTGAAGTCATCACACGAAAAATCGACGTCAAGTTTTTTTTCGTCAATACGCTTTTCGAAAGAGATAAGTATCTGGCGGGCCATTTCGCATATATCAAAAGTTGAGGGGTTTAACTTCTTTTCGCCTGCCTCAAAGCGCGAGATCTCCAGAAGGGAAGATACGAGTCTTGAGAGTCTCTTGACTTCGGTGGCTACGATGTTCAAATAATGGTTATACTTTTCGGGAGGAATGGCTCCCTCAAGCATGCCGTCTATAAATCCCGAGATAGAGGTCATTGGCGTGCGCAGGTCGTGTGAGATATTCGCGATGAACGAGCTTCTGTTTTTTTCGAGATTTTCAAGTTCCTCAGCCATGTTGTTGAACGATTCCGAGAGCTGAGCGATCTCGTCAATTCCTTTTACCGGAACTCTTGCTTTAAAATTACCCTTCGCAAATTCTTTTGATGCTTTGCTGATCTTCTTCAAAGGCGCGGTAATTCTGTCACTTATGAAATATACTGTCAAAAGTGCAGCAAGAAGAACCCACAATATTGCCGTTCCGAGCGTTTGGATCATGATGTTGGAGAGTTCGGTCAATGATGAGCTCGTGGAAATTGAATAGACGACTCCGCATATTTCTCCGTTTGAATTGTTTACGGGAATGGCGTGGTAGAGCATTTTGTGCTTGAATATATTATCGAAGTCGGAAGAATTGCTTTCAAAGCCGTTTTTTACAACGTTATCGATGCTTTCCAGGGGAATATCGGCGTTAACGTATTCCCAGTCGGTCAGATTATCTGTCAGAAGAATTTTTCCTTCAAGATCGGATACGAGAAGAATAACGTTCTTTTCGTATGACGTAAAAAGTGTCAGAGTATTTTTGAGATCTGCCGAATTATCATAAATAAAGGTGCTGAAGTCATCATAACGTGTCTGGTAGAGTTCATTTTCGAGATATTCTTTTACCGTCTCCGAAGACTCTTTTGTGATACCTTTCCTCTCGTTTACCGAGTGGTGTGTGATCATTGTACCGAAAATAAAAGCGAGCAGTGCAAAGCAGACAACAATGATCGTCGTGAATGCAACAAGCAGCTTTGTAAAAATACTTTTAAACATATCGAATCCTCATTGTTTTGAAAAAATATATCCGCCTATTCTAAAACGGGCGGATATATTTAAAAGAAAATATATTTTTACTGGAGAATTTCAAATTTATATCCTACACCCCATACGGTTTTAAGGATCCACTTATCGGAAACACCTTCGAGCTTTTCACGGAGACGTTTTACGTGAACGTCAACGGTTCTGGAGTCTCCGAGATAGTCGAAGCCCCATACTTTGTCGAGCAACTGATCTCTGGTGAAAACTCTGTTGTAGTTTTGTGCAAGGAAGTAGAAGAGCTCGAGTTCCTTAGGGGGGATGTCGACTGATTTGCCTTTGATCTTAAGCTCATATTTCTGGAGGCTGACTTCGATGTTATCAAACTTGATGACCTCTTCTTCGTCTTTCGTGTCTTTTGCGGAATATCTTCTCAGTACGGCTTTAACACGGGCAGAGAGCTCTTTCATATCAAAAGGCTTAACGACGAAGTCGTCAGCACCGAGTTCAAGTCCCAATACTTTGTCGAAAACGTCGCCTTTTGCAGTGATCATGATAATGGGCTTCGACGACATTTCTCTAATCTCGCGGCATACCTGCCAACCGTCTTTTTTGGGAAGCATGATATCGAGAAGAACCATATCGGGTTCATAAATTTTAAAGAAACTAACGCCTTCGGCTCCGTCATTTGCTGTTTTTACTTCATATCCTTCGTTTTCAAGATATACGCGGAGCATTTCGCATATATTTATATCATCATCGATAACCAAAATTGTAGTGCTCATTTTCTGTTTCTCCTTTGTAATATACATCATTTATTAAGATTGACATTTTTTTAACTAACTTCATAATAGCACATTTTGTTTGATATGTCAAGTTTTTTCACGATATGCCGCAAAAAATATATATAATACAAGATTATGGTCCGAAAAGGAAAATATTTTTAATTAAACACTTGATAAAGCAAAGAAATAGTTATATAATAAACGGGTATAAAAGAGAAGAAAGTGGAGAAAAAGAATGAAACTCGGAATTGTAGGACTTCCAAACGTTGGAAAAAGTACACTTTTTAATGCTATCACGAATGCAGGAGCAGATTCGGCAAACTATCCTTTCTGCACCATTGAACCTAACGTAGGTGTTGTTGCCGTTCCCGACAGCAGACTAGACGTTCTGGCTGAAATGTACGATCCTGAAAAATATACACCTGCCGTTGTTGAATTTGTTGACATAGCCGGTCTGGTCAAAGGCGCTTCAAAGGGCGAGGGCTTGGGAAACAAGTTCCTTTCGCATATAAGAGAAGTGGATGCTATATGCCACGTCGTAAGAATCTTTGAGGATTCCAATATTATTCACGTTGAGGGCAACGTTGATCCTATCCGTGATATTGAAACTATCGAATATGAGCTTATTCTTTCGGATATGGAAGCAGTTGAACGAAGACTCGACCGCGCGAGAAAGATGCTCAAGGGTGACAAGAAGTATGAAAAAGAGATAGCTTTTCTTGAAAGAATACTGACTGCATTTAACGAAGGTCAGCCCGCAAGAAAGCTTGATTATTCGGAGGATGAACTCGAAATACTGAAAGATCTTCCGCTTCTCACGAAGAAACCCGTGATATACGTTGCGAATATAAGTGAAGACGATATTGCGTCCGATATAAACGAGAATGCACATTTTGCAAAGGTAAAGGAATATGCCGATGCCGAGGGCGCGGCAGTCCTTCCCATCTGCACGAAGCTCGAAGCAGAGATAGCTGAGCTCGAGGGAGATGAAAAGGCA
Source organism: Eubacteriales bacterium (assembly GCA_045580755.1). Taxonomy (GTDB): domain Bacteria; phylum Bacillota; class Clostridia; order Oscillospirales; family CAG-272; genus RGIG1995. The sequence goes on from JAZNOI010000069.1 coordinate 9,874, forward strand.
GAATTTTTGCAGGAGATGGGGCTTGAAGAAAGCGGACTTGATAAACTTATCAGAGCCGGTTATTCGTTGCTTGGACTTATAAGCTTTTTGACCGCCGGTCCGAAAGAGGTAAGAGCATGGACGATAACAAAGGGTTCAAAAGCACCTCAGGCGGCAGGAAAGATCCATACCGACTTTGAAAGAGGATTTATAAGAGCCGAGGTTATCGGATATGACGAACTCATTGAGTGCGGAAGCATGACCGTAGCAAAAGAAAAAGGCTTGGTACGAAGCGAGGGAAAAGAATACGTTATGAAAGACGGAGACGTCGTTCTCTTCAGATTTAACGTTTGATTTAAGATTATATTCATATACAAAAAATACAAAAAGCCCTGAAAATATGGGCTTTTTTGTAAGTAATTATTTTGTTATAGGATAAACAAACAGATGAAATACATAGTACTTGATATGGAATGGAATCAGCCGAGACATCCGTTGGCGGCTGTAAAGAATCCCATTCATTTAAAGGGAGAGATCATACAGATCGGTGCGGTAAAGCTTGATGAACGGTTCAGGACCGTCGATACTTTTAACGTTATGATATCCCCGAAATACTATACAAAAATGCATTCCAAGGTAGCCGAGCTGACTATGATAAGCAACCGGGATCTGAAAAACGGTAAGCCTTTTGAAAAGGCGTTTGAAGCGTTTATGAAATGGTGCGGTGATGATTTTTGCATACTGACTTGGGGCTGGGACGACATTCCTATGCTCGAGGACAATATGACGATGTTTGGGCTTGACAAAGAAAGGATACCGAATAATTACAATATCCAGCCGATCTTTGATGCACAGATAACAAAGACGGGAAAGCAGTGTGCGCTTTCGACAGCTATGGAGCTTGTCGGTGAGCCGCCTTTTGAGGCTCACGACGCTTTGAATGATGCACTCAGCACAGCTTGCGTCTGCAGACATCTCGATATGGAAGACGGTTTAAGAAACTATATTCAGTGTAAGAGAAAGCTTGTTCCCGACTCGTATAATTCTCCCGACAAATACAAGTTTTGCAGAGAAGCAAAATACGATAAAAAGATCAATACGTTCAGCTGCCACAAATGCCGGAAATTAATTGAAATAACAGAGTGGCTGAATCAAAAGCCGGATAGATATTTGGCGAGCGCTAAATGCGATTGCGGGGAAGAGTATTTTGTAAAAGTAAGATTCAGAAGAAACGACGACAAGACGTACCGCGCAAACCGTTCCGTATACGAAATGACCGACGAATACAGAGATTATTATTCGAAAAAACTTTCGGAAAAAGAAGAAAAGAAAAACAAGAGATTAGTTGAAATGAGCCGATAAAAAAGAGGTTATACGGAAAACACCGTATAACCTCTTTTTTTGTTGAATATAAGATAGTGTGTATTCTATTTACACGCACACTTTCTCTTGTTTATTGGCATTTTCTGCTGCAAGTGAGAGAAGGGGGATTGAATTCGTTTACGGGAAATGACATTTTTGCAAAGGCCTGACAAGGATCGTCGGGCTGAGTCATAACGCACTCTTTGTCGGGAACGCTGAACTCCGTTGCCGAAACGATATACTGTCCGGGGCGTTCGATCCTGACTACCGAGAAGAATCCGAGTGAAACGTAAAGGTTTTTGCCGTCGTCGTTTTGTTCAAAGCCTCCGCCGAACAGTTCACTTAAAGTTTCGGGCACTTCGTCGGGCGAGCAGCAGCAACAGCAGCAATCGCAGTTTTCCATAACCTTGGTGTTAAGGATGACGGGATCGATCACTTCCACTGCAACCGTGGGAAGATTGGTGCTCATAGTGGTATTGAAGCCGCACGAAGAGTTTAACGAGCCCATTTCGCTCTTGAAAATGCTGACGTTGCCTTCACTGCCGTAAAGAATAACGTTCTTTTCGCATACGGCAAGACCCTCAAATTCACGGCTTCTGCCCATACCGATACAGCCTTCAAATACGATCTTTACAAAGTATCTGATGTAAATCTGATAAAAGCCTCTGTTGAACTGAACGGGGTCGACCGTGATGTTTGCGGCAAGGATCTTAGAGCATTTTGCTCTGACGCTGTTAGCGTTTTCTATGACCTCTCTGCCGAAAGCGTTAAGAAAAACCTTGACGTCCTCGAAGCAGTCCTTGTCTCTGCACGAGTCGAGGATTCGGCTGACGTCCATGCAGACGTTTTCCTTATTGCCCAAGCCGAGACAGCCTGATTTGTTATCTGTCATAGATATGTTCCTCCATGTTTATTTATATTTTGTTTTATTCAAGTATTAATTCGATATTTTAATAAAATATCTTCTGTACTATGATATGCCGCGCCGAAATAAATGTTCTGTTATTTTGGTACGACAAAGAAAAATATTTAATGTTATGCTTTATTTTTCGGCGGGAATATGTTATAATAAGACAGTTTATGCTCAGAACATAGAATTATTGAAATACGCAGTAATTAAGCGTAGAACAAAAGAGGAAACAGATGCAGAAAGAGTATACGGCACTTGAAAAAAGATTTATAAAAGCAAAGAGAGCGCTTTTTGATATTTTATACGGACATTTGAACGAGATGCAGAGGAAGGCTGTTTTTACGGTGAACGATCCTTTGCTTATTCTTGCAGGGGCGGGAAGCGGTAAGACCACCGTTCTCGTAAACAGAATTTCTTATATAATCAAATACGGAAATTCATATTTTTCGGATAAAATGCCTTTCGGTCTTGAAGAGAGCGATGTTCAAAGACTTGAAGAAGCAAAAAAGCTTTCAAAAGAGGAGATCGGCGAAGTATTAAAAGAATATGCGGTGGATCCTTGTCCGCCGTGGGCTATGCTTGCAATTACTTTTACGAATAAGGCCGCAAAAGAGATCGCAGAAAGACTTGAACGCGATTTAAATGATGAAGTGAACGATATATGGTCGGGAACTTTTCACTCCGTTTGTTTGAAAATACTCAGACGTTTCGGCGACAGGATAGGACTCGGAACGAGCAATTTGACTATTTACGATACCGACGATACGAAGAAGCTTTTGTCATCTTGTATGAAAGAGCTTAATATCGACGAAAAGTTTTTGAACCCCAAGCTTGTCAGAAACGAAATAAGCAGATGCAAGGATGAGCTTATAACGCCCGAAGCACTTGCCAAGGATGCAATAGACGGGGAAGGCCATTCAAACTTCCGTTTGGCAAAGATCGCTACAGTTTATAAGCTGTATCAGCAGAAACTTGCCGAGGCGAATGCAGTTGATTTTGACGATATAATCGTAAAGACCATTGAGCTTTTAGAAAATGATGAGGATACGAGAAAATACTACCAGAGAAAATTCAAGTACGTTTGCATAGACGAATATCAGGATACGAACTATGCTCAGTTCGTTCTCGCCTCACTGTTGTCAAAGGGGTATAATAACTTAATGGCTGTCGGAGACGACGACCAGAGTATATATAAATTCCGCGGTGCTACGATAAAAAACATTCTCAATTTTGATGCGGAATTTAAGAACGTCAGCGTTATAAAGCTTGAGCAGAATTACCGTTCGACGAAATACATACTTGATGCCGCAAACGCCGTTATCAGAAACAATAAAGGCAGAAAGGGCAAAGAACTTTGGACAAACAAAGAGGGCGGTGAGCCCATCTGTATCCGTAAATGTGATACTCAGGTCGATGAGGCGAAGTATATAATAAACAGGATCACCGAGATTGCACTGAAAGAAAAACGCAGTTATTCCGATTTTGCCGTGCTGTGCAGAATGAACGCTCAGTCCAGTACACTTGAAAGTGTTTTTGTAAAGAGCGGTATTCCGTACAGAATGCTGTGCGGACAAAGATTTTACGAACGCAAAGAGGTAAAGGACATACTTTCTTATTTGTGCGTGATAAACAACCCGAACGACAATCTGAGACTTAACCGTATCGTAAACGAGCCGAAGAGAAAGATCGGCGAAACGACAATGAAGGCAGTTGAAAAGATAGCGGCGGCAGAGGAGTGCAGTATGTTTGCCGTTATGAAGGGTTGCGACAAATACAGCGCACTGTCTGCGGCAAAGACCAAACTGACCGAATTTGTAAAGCTTATTGAATATCTGCGCGACTGTATGACGTCAATGCCGTTAAATGAGCTCGTTTCAAATACGATAAAAATGTCGGGATATGAAAATATGCTTATTTTGGGCGGGGAGGCAGAAAAAGAAAGACTCGACAACGTGCTTCAGATGATATCAAATGCCGAAGAGTATATGGTAAATAACCCGGAAGGCACTTTAGCATCATACCTCGAAGAAGTGTCGCTTGTTGCCGATATCGACAACTACGATAAAGAGGCGGATGCCGTAACGGTTATGACCATACACAGTGCAAAAGGACTTGAATTTCCGGTCGTGTTTGTACCGGGATTTGAGGAAGGGATATTCCCCGGAATGCAGTCTTCGGTGTTTGAAGACGATCTTGAAGAGGAAAGACGTCTTGCGTACGTTGCGATCACCCGAGCAAAAGATCGCTTGATCTGTACTCACGTAAGGGAGAGAATGCTTTTCGGTCAAACGCAGTACAACCGTATATCGAGATTTGCATCGGAAATTCCCGACGAGCTTATATTCAGAGACAATGTTTTTGATACTAAACCTACCGTATCTGCGCGTAAAAACTTTGATTTCGGAAGTCCCGGAAGTGGTTCAAAGCCTTCGTTTAAAAAATCAACCGACCAAAAGAGTACGCCGGCTTTATTCAACTTATCCGTGGGAGACCGAGTGGCGCATATGTCTTTTGGTGAAGGAACCCTTCTTTCCGTTAAAAAAATGGGAGCAGATATGCTTTATGAGGTTGCTTTTGATAACGCGGGAACAAAAAAGCTTATGGCAACTTATGCACGGCTTAGAAAAATATAAAAAAGAGGGTGTTGTCCCTCTTTTTTTGATGTTTTTTTGTTTGCAGTATTGATATTTGAAAATTAATATGATAGAATATATCCGTGATTTTTGAGGGAAGTGGGTGCAAGTCCCACACGAGCCCGTCGCCGTGATATGCAAATGATGCTTTTCTTATCCGAAGCCGCAATTCGGAGAAAATGCCATTGGAGTGTTGAACCACCTGAGAAGGCAGAAAGGCACGCATTAAGTCGGAATACCGAAGAAAGCATAAATCGTTTTATTAGATACTCTGCAGGTGTCCGGAGTTAATAAAATGTAACAAAAAAACTAAATATTTTTTTAAAGGAGAAAAAGAATTATGACACAATTGAAAAGATTGTTGTCTGTGATCCTTTGTATTGTGCTTATTGCGGCAACGGCACTTTTTGCAATCGGTTGCAGTACAGACAAAAACGATACGGCTAATCAGAGCGAAAAGGGAAATGAAATTATTTCCGAGACTCCAAAGACAGCCAAAGAAGTAGGCGAGGGTTCAAAAAAGTTTGAATTCATCGTAAAAGACTTAGACGGAAATGAAACTAAGTTCCTCGTAAAAACCGATAAAAAGACTGTCGGAGAGGCTTTGCTTGAAGTCGGTCTTATTGAGGGCGAAGAGGGGCAGTATGGACTGTATGTAAAAAAAGTTAACGGAGTTACTGCAGATTACGACGTAGACAAGACTTATTGGGCATTTTACGTTGACGGGGAATATGCAATGAGCGGTGTTGATATGACCGACATTGAAGAAGGAAAAGTATATTCTTTCGTGAAATCTAAATAATGAAACTGAAAATAAGAGACATTACCGTTTTTGCCATGCTTGGCGCATTGATGTTTGCGTCAAAATTGGTTATGGAGATCTTGCCGAATATACATCTGATCGGTGTTTTTGTAATCGCAACCACCGTTGTGTATCGTTCAAAAGCGTTGTTTCCGATCTACATATTTGTTTTTGTGCTTGGAGTATTTAACGGATTTGGAATGTGGTGGATCCCGTATTTATACGTATGGACTGTTTTATGGGGAATGGTAATGCTGTTGCCTAAAAAAATGCCCGCAAAGGTTTCCGCATTCGTGTATATGCTGGTGTGTTCGCTTCACGGATTTCTTTTCGGCGTTTTGTATGCTCCTGCACAGGCGATAATGTTTGGTATGGACTTTGAAAAGACTTTGCTTTGGATCGCAGCGGGGCTTCCGTTTGATATGATCCATGGAATAAGCAACTTTTTCTGCGGAATACTTATAATTCCGATAGTAAAGGCGATCAATATGGCAAACAGACAGTTGTCATAAGAAACGCCGTGTACTTTGTAGTGCACGGCGTTTTTATATGCGTTTTTTGCGTGATTAAAAAAATTACTTGACAATACGGGCGAACGGTGGTATAATTCATACGTAAATTTGATAAAACCGTTGAAGCGGAGATAAAAATGATTATGCCTCCACAGAGAGTCGGGAACAGCTGAGAGCCTGATGAAACACAGATCATTAAATGGACCGCGGAGGGCGCAGTCAAAGGTGTATTTTTGCCGAGTATTCTGCGACGGAATGACTCCCGTTAGAAGTCTGGATATGTTTGTATCTGTAAAGGTGCATAGGGGTTTCCTATGAATCAAGGTGGCAACGCGGATAAGTTATTATTCGTCCTTGGCGGAAAAATGGATTTTCTGTCGGGGATTTTTTGTTTTTATATTTGTTTTTTGGAGGATAAATATGAAAAATTTAACAAAACGATGGCGTTTTACGCCTACCGTTATCAACCTATAATAAAAAATAATCAATGCTTATAATAACAACGTATATATGGAGGAACAAAAAATGAAATTTAACGGAATTGATTTTGATACTTATTTTAATAACTATCCCGATGAAAACGGTTATTTTGGAAAATACGGCGGTGTATATATTGATGACAAGCTGAAGGCGGCAATGGCTGAAATAACGGAAGCTTATTACAGCATTTGTCAGTCGAGAAAGTTTATAGCCGAACTCAGAAGAATAAGAAAGGAATTTCAGGGCAGACCTACTCCCGTAACCCATCTTGAAAGACTTTCCGATGCACTCGGCGGCAAGGTTCAGCTTTATGCAAAACGCGAGGATCTGAACCATTCGGGTGCTCATAAGCTCAATCACTGTATGGGTGAGGCATTACTTGCAAAATATATGGGCAAGAAGAAAGTGATCGCAGAGACCGGCGCGGGACAGCACGGTGTTGCTCTTGCTACTGCTGCAGCATATTTCGGGCTTGAATGTGATATTTATATGGGAAGTGTTGACATAAAAAAACAGGCTCCCAACGTTGCCAGAATGAAGATCCTTGGTGCAAACGTAGTCGAGGTAACTCACGGCCTTCAAACGCTGAAAGAGGCTGTTGACGCAGCTTTTGACGCATACAGTAAGGAATATAAAGACTCCATTTATTGCATCGGTTCAGTTTTGGGTCCCCATCCTTTTCCGATGATGGTTCGTGATTTCCAGAGTGTTGTAGGGATTGAAGCGAGAGATCAGTTCGTTGAGATGACGGGACATTTGCCCAGTTCTATTGTTGCCTGTGTCGGCGGCGGAAGTAACGCGGCAGGACTTTTTGCGGGTTTCTTGAACGATCCCGTTGATATATACGGCGTTGAACCTCTCGGAAGAGGTCCCAAGCTTGGCGATCACGCGGCAAGTCTTAAATACGGAACAGAGGGTGTAATGCACGGATTTAACAGCATTATGCTTAAGGATGAAAACGGCGAGCCCGCTCCCGTATACTCGGTTGCAAGCGGACTTGATTATCCTTCTTCCGGTCCCGAACACGCATTTTTGCACGATTTGGGAAGAGTAATATACGACGTTATCGACGACGAAGAGACTATTGACGCTTTCTTTAAGCTTTCAAGACTTGAAGGTATAATTCCCGCAATTGAAAGTGCTCACGCTGTTGCATACGGTATGAAGCTTGCAAAGAAGATGAGCAATGGATCGATCCTTATCAACCTCTCGGGCAGAGGCGACAAGGACATGGACTACGTTATTGAACATTACGGAATCAGATAAATTAAAAAATGCTGTGTATAAGTACACGGCATTTTTTAATACAAAAAAGGGCTATACGGTTAGACCGTATAGCCTATATTTTTGTTGGTCAGTCTTTTTTCTTTTTGAGTACAATTACGATGATAATGACTGCTGCTACAGGAACGATAAGCAAGAACCAAGCGGGAGAGATTTCTCCGCCGTCGTTATTGTTGTTCTGAACGGGTGCTGTCGTATCGGGCGTAGGTGCGGCAGTTGTTTCTGAGGAAGAAGATTCGGGAGCTTTGGGCTCTTCGGGTTTTGCTGCGGCTTCAACGACCGCAATGTCGATACCGAACTGGTTTTCTTCCAAGAAGTGCATTCCGTTAGCCGTGGATATGTATTCAACGTCTATGTGGCTTCCGTTATCGGAGAAGTAGAGCATTGCGACGAGGCCTGCACCGTTATATTTTTTGTCGGTGTGCTGAGGGTCGATGAGCATTTGTGTAACGACGTTACCGTTATCTCCGCGTTTCTGTGTTCTGACGATCTTGTCGTAGGGGTCGTGACCTGAGAGGACGAGAACGATGTTTTTGTGTTTTTTGATAAATTTATCCCAAATATCGTCGCCGTCGTTGATACCGCCGCATTTTGAAGCGGGCGCATTATCTCCCGAATCAAGAGTCGTTCCGTCGTGATAGAGATAAACGTGTGTCGTAACGATTACGTTGTGGTCGGGATACTGACTGACGACTTCGTTTGCCCATTCGAGTACTTTATCGGAGGGGCCCATATCGAGGTTTACGAGCAGGTATTTGATGTCGCCGACTTCGAATGCATGATAGGTGTTGAGGATCGATTCATCGTAGCTTCCGGTAAACTTTGAGCCGAACTCGGAGTAGGGGAAGAACTTGTTCATCATTTCAACAGAATCGTGATTACCGCGGACAAGAGAATAGGGAACAACGCCGTTGAGTTTTGTTATTACTTTTTTAGCGAGAGTCCATTCGTTTCTCGTGTCCTTGTCGGTGATATCACCGACACCGAATACGTATTCGATCTTTTTATCTTCAACGTTATCTACGATCCAGGTGTAGAGTTTACCCAATTCGGTGGGATAGTAGTATGCAAGAGACTGAGTATCTCCTACAACTGCAAACGAATAGTCATAGTCTTTTGCGGGCTCTTTTTCGAACCATGGATTACTGGATGCGAATTTAGGTCCGATGCCGTTTTTGTCGGCGGCAGATTTTGCATTTGCTGTAATGTCGTACGAGCCGATAAGATTATCTGTACCATAGGAACCGGACGCGTCGGTCTTGATTTCATCAGCGGTGCGTACGTCGGAATATAAAGTAACGTTTTTGATACTGCCCTTAAAATACTGTTCGTTTCCGTCGCGGTTGTCGCCGCCGATGCACATTTGAGATTTAAGGGTAAGGGTTGCGGGAGTTGCACCCGTAAGAGTCTGTTTAGCTATACCGTCGATGTAACAGGTAATAGTTTCGGCAGTTGAATCTTTAACGATTGCAATATTGACCCAATCGCCTGTGTACACGTTTACCTTGTCAAATATGAAGCTGTAGGTTTTTTTGTCAGCGTCAATAAAATAAAGTCTGGGGTTTCCGTTTTTGTGGATCTCGAAGCTGACGCAAGCAGTGGTCATGTTTTTGAAGTCACCGAAAATTACACCGCCGCGTGTGCCCGAGGTAGTATCTTCGGGGAACTTAACGGTCGCTTCGTATGTAGCGGGAAGTTTTGAAAAAGCGGATTCTGTGATGAGCATCTCGTCTTTCGTGAAAGAAAGTCCTTCGGATTCATCTGCGGTTACCGCAAAACAGCACAGACACGCAATGAGTAGAATTGTTGCAACAAATAAAAGCAGGGATTTTGATTTAAACATAATGCGCTCCTTTATATATGTAATTATATATATTGTACACTATTTGAACCGATTTATCAAGTATTTAAGCTTATTTTTTGTGTTTAGAAAATAATTCCCGAAAAATCGATATTAGGACTATCAAAAAGCTTGGCTATCGTTTATAAAACAAAAAGTTCTCATTCCTTGCGGTGAGAACTTTTATGTTTTTGTGTGAATATTTAGGAAATGATCTTAATTAACAAACATCTTCCTTCATTGATTTTGACTGTTGCAGTACTTTTTTTCAATACTTCATTACTGATTCCGTACTGATACTCGCAAGTGATTTCGCCGTTTTTCAGAGGGTATTTTGCATTTTCGATAGTAATACCTTTTGCAGTTCCCGATATATTCAAGAGCGAAAAGAACGAATAAGAATCATCGATATATTTGGTCTCACACGAGACGATCTCCATTTCCGAATAATCGTCTATAATATACCCGTTTTTTCCATGTGAATCCAGATACATCAAGATCGATATATTACCGAGTGTGTGATCCAACCTTGCGCCGACAACACCTATTAAAAGAAATTCTTCAAATCCTCGCTTAATTGCTTCTTTTACCGCAAATACAGTGTCGGTATCGTCCTTTTCGCAGGGAAGCACAATTGTTTCCACATCAAAATTCGGGTTATCATGGGAGTCAAAGTCGCCTACGATCAAGCTTGGTTTTACTCGTAGTTTTTCCAAATGCTTCAGCCCACTGTCACAAAATACGACATAATCGTCTTCCAACAGCCTGTTTTGAATGTATTCATAATTATTTATGTCAGCACCGCCGACAATTACACATCTCTTCATGATCTCACCTTACAAAATATCAATATATTCTCCGTTCAAAGCCTTGTTCATACTTCTTACAGCACAGAATTTGCCGCACATAGAGCATGTATCGTCGTGTTCCGGTTTACGCTCGTCACGAATTCGTTTTGCTGTTTCGGGATCCAGTGCGCACGCCCACTGATCGTTCCAATCAAGCTTGCGGCGTGCATCTCCCATTCGATCGTCGATGTCTCTTGCGTGGGGGATCTTCTTTGCAATATCGGCGGCATGAGCCGCAATCTTTGAAGCAATAATACCTTGCTTTACATCATCCACATTTGGAAGTGCTAAATGCTCGGCAGGGGTTACGTAACACAGAAAAGCGGCACCGCTTGCAGCGGCGATGGCACCACCGATAGCTGAGGTTATGTGGTCATATCCGGGTGCAATATCAGTAACGATTGGGCCTAGCACATAGAAGGGAGCACCCATACATATAGTCTGTTGGAGCTTCATATTAGCTTCGATCTGATCCATCGGCATATGACCGGGACCTTCCACCATGATCTGAACGTCCTTTTCCCAAGCGCGTTTGGTCAATTCTCCGAGACGTACAAGTTCTTCTATCTGACATACGTCGCTGCCATCGGCAAGGCAACCGGGACGGCAGGCATCACCGAGTGAAATAGTGACGTCATATTCACGGCAAATTTCAAGGATTTCGTCGTAGTATTCGTAAAACGGGTTTTCCTCTCCTGTCATGCACATCCACGCAAACACGAGAGACCCGCCGCGGGAAACTATGTTCATCTTTCTTTTATACTTGCGTATTTGTTCAATGTTTTTTCGAGTGATACCGCAATGGAGCGTTACGAAGTCAACGCCATCTTCTGCATGGAGACGAACCACATCGATGAAGTCTTTTGCTGTTAGAGTTGCAAGATCTCTTTGGTAATGGATAACGCTGTCAAAGTCGGATCGTAGCCATGTCGTTCTGTGAG